>DASPXX010000307.1:0-12091 GCA_035637095.1 Thermoanaerobaculia bacterium | reverse complement strand
GCATCGGGCGGGGCACAATGGCGTGCAGGCGCAAAACTTCAGAAGGGCGGGCGGGTGTGGAATTGGGAGTGTGCGTCCTGGATGGAGAACCGGAGGCCGGCTGTTCACGGCCGCAGGCTCCAGGACGGACACCCCGGCCTTTTAGATAGAGCGCTGCCGTCGTCGATAAAGGCGACACGCCGCCGGTTGAGCGGGGGGAAAGGTGGGCGCAGGAGCTGAACCGGCGCGGTCACAAAAGATCCGAAGTGCGCGGGCGGTGGGTGCCTTGGGTGGGGGCGATGAGGCTGGCAGGGCACGCGGACTTCACCGCCGATGGAGCGAGTACGCTTGCGCACGGAGTCTGCATCGGCGGGGCACGGCGGCTGGCAGGCGGCGGCGGGAAGGGCCCGCTCTGTACCTCAATGAAAACGGCAGTAACCATCAGAGCTTTCGCGGCACAGGGCGGGGCCGAGGGGGAAGCTGGCCGTCCCCGCGGGCGCCTGAGCTCGCGAGGTGGAGCTTGCGAAGCATGGACGGACGGAAGGTAGCCGTCCCCGCGGCCGGCGGAGCTTGAGCGGGTGGGCGGGAGGGTAGTCGTCCCACGGTGGCCGGAGCTCGCGAGGGGGCGATTGCGTCAGCGCGGACGGGGGGAAGCTGGTCATCCCGCGGAGGCTGGATCTCGAGCGGGTGGGTGGATGGGTAGTTTGTCCCACGACGGCTTGGCGCTCGCGAGGGGGGAGCTTGCGCCAGCGCGGATGGGCGGACGCTGGCTGGACCACGGAGGGAGGAGCTTGCGCGGGTGGGCGGATAGGTGGTCGTCCCCACCGAGGCCGGAACACCTCGGCCAGCCATGTCCCCTGGTCGTCGTTGTGCTCCAACCGGTGGCCCGCCGGCGAGCGAAGGATCGGGCGCCGCTTTCAGGCCTGAGATCAGTCTCTGAAGATGTCCCGGAGACTCTCAGCCGTCAACACGCGCTCGCCCCATTCCAGGAGACGGTCCGGATCCGCAGAGTGCACTCGCTCCTCGATCTCAGGATCAAGAGGTCCGAACTTCAAGCGGAGTTGGCGGAGCACCAGCCGGGCGCCCTCTTCTTGACGGCCTTCCCGGCGACCCTCTTCTCGGAGCTCTCGATTCCAACGGTCAATGCTTTCAGCCAGCATGGTTTCCACTGCCTCCAAGGTACGCTTGACGGAAACTCTCTCCTCAGTCACTGCAAAGCGCGGCAGGATGACCTCCTGCAGCCAGTTCCCAAACGCCTCCCGCAACGCGCCCTCGGTCGGCGAGAGGCTCTGCCGGAGCCGGTGAACGCTGGACTGAACCTCCGACCAGTCGTCGCTCTGCTCCAGCCGAAACAGGTCGGCCACGGGACTCGTCAGAGCCTCCAGCTTCTCGCGAGGATACGCCGCCTCGTCAATCAAATGGTATCGCAACTGGGGCCGGTAGATCTCGGCCGAAGGGTCGAGATCCCCAATCAACGAGCCGAGGTCCGTCGCCACATTCCATAGCTCCGGACCAGTGTTGATGACGATCGGGATGATAAAAGGCAGCTTTCTTCTGGCAGCCGCCGGCTGGCTGTCGAGCAGGGCCTGGTAGAAGTGCCCCACATAGACCATGAATCGAACCGGCATGGTGGGGTCGGGCCGCGACTGGAACTCAATGAGGATGTAGACATAGACGGGCTCTCCTCCATCCTTGCGGCGGAACTTCCAGATGACGTCCGTTTCGCGGTTCTTGAAGCCCTTGACAAAGGACGTATTGACCAGCTCACCGGAGTCGAAATCGATGCGCTCTACCCACTCTTCGCCCACAATCTCCTGGAGGAGATCTCGGATCATTCGCAGGTGAGAGAAGAAATCTCGGTAACTGAGGTCGTGTTGGCCCATGATTTTTCGGCTCTGACTCTATCATGGGCTTAGGTGGCGGGAACAAGGTCTCCCTGCACGGTCGCCTCTGAGGCCGTTCGGGAGGGTGGCGGTCCGCCACGGAGGCCCGGAGCTGGCGCGGGTGGGCGGGAGGGTCGCCGTCCTCACCGAGGGGTGGATCTCGCGAGGGTGGGCGGATGGGGTGGCATCTCGTGGATGATACATAGATAGATGGCCATATAAGTCCGGGCGCTGGTCCTCGTTCCACCACTGCTCAGGCTTGTCGAGGGCGCGTGTCAGCTGTCCGCAGGCCTGCGTGGCCGCGTCCGGACCTGCACGCGGCTCTACGTGCGACTCCTGGAAGCTGCGTGCGGACTTGCGTGCGGACCTGCGCGAGCCGCATCCAGACCTGCGTGCGGCTTTGCGTGGCCGGATTCTGCGGCCCCCACCCCCCCCACCGCTCCCTTCGGATCAACTCTCTCGCGGATGGGGAATTCGAGGAGCGGAACGGAACTCCTTCAGAAATCGCGCGCCTGCGATTTCCTCAAGCCGCAATCTCCTGCCTCCTGAAGGTATCCACACGCAGGAGGAATTTCTCCAGGCGCGCGAAGGCCGAGGGCCCGAGGCGAGGGGCAGTGTTCGAACTCGTCCCCGAGGGGGCTACCAGCCTCCACGAAACAACTAGAACGTCTGGCGCTGATCGAGATTGGCTCTCAGCCAGAGCCCATCGGTGGGATTGCATACTCGCGTCCACCGGGCGGCCAGCATAGGCAGCGGCTGCGGCCAAGTTCGGGCGCCCTGCCGCGACCATCCATGGACCGGCCCAAGCGAAGCCTAGGCCAGCCGGCGCACGGCGAGTGGGCGGACTTGCGCGATTCGCTCGAAGTCGTGGTCGACGTGAACGACGCCGAGCCCGTGGTGCAAGGCAGTGCAAGCGATGAGGAGATCCGGGATCGGCGTTCGGTGCCACATGCCGTGGTGGTGAGCCAAATCCCGCTGGAGATCGTGAGCGCGCTCGAACAGGTCGGGAGGTGTGGCGATGATCTCGAAGGTATCGCACAGGTCAGCTTCAAGGGCGTCATAGTCCTGGGCGGAACGTGCCGAGTAAAGCTGCTCAAGCTCACCGACCGGACAGAGGAAAAGGGATCCCGCCAGCTCGGCGAGTTGCGCTCCCACTCTCTCGTCGCCGCTGCGCGCGGCGGCGCTCTTGTCGAGGAGCCAACCCCTCACCGCCACATCTCCTCCGATGCGAGCACAGCGACATCCACGCGCAGGCTCAACTGCTCCAGGTAGCGCCGCTGCTTCGCGGCTCGGCGTTCGCGTTCGGTCTCGGTGGCGGCGGCCGCACGGCGCAGCGCTTCCTCTACGGTGGCTCGCACTGTGGCCTCACCCAGCGCCTCCTTGGCTCGGTTGAGCAGGTCGTCATCGATCTCGATGGTGGTGCGCTTGATCATAGGTGGATAGTACCTCACCGCGAAGCCGCCACCGCCGACCTCGCCCGAGAAGTCGCCGCCACCCTCACCCGAGCGCGAGGAGGCGCGGCGAAGTTCCCCTGACTGACCGGGGGGCCCGGCGGGCTGTGGTAGGTGCCGATGGCCTGGCTGCCGACCGGATCTCCTCAAGCCGCCACCTGTGCCCGACGGAAGGTATCCACCCGCAGGAGGAATTTCTCCAGGCGCGCGAAGGCCGCGAGCGGCGCCGTCCGCGGATGTGAGACAACTTCTCCGGATGTGCGGCTCCGTCTCTGGATGCGGGGCAACTTCTGCGGATGTGGAGCGACTTCTCCGGATGTAGGGCGACTTCTCCAGATATACCGCGCCGTCCCGGGATCTACGGCCGTCCCCCCACCCCCACGCTCGGCCCGAAGAGGACCGCGTTCAGGAAGATCGGCGTCGTCGCCCGCCAGAAGAGGCGGTAGGCGGGGTCCTGGGCGAAGAGGACGAGCGCTCCGGAGCCTCGGGGCTCCAGGCCCACCAGGAGGGAGCCGGACAGGCGCTCTTCGGCCTCGGGCCACGCGAAGCCGGCGAGGACCGGGTTCTCGTCGAGCGCCACCAGCACGTCCTTGCGCGGATCGCCGAAGGTCTTCCAGACGGATGTGCCTTCGTAGAGCACCGGCGGCGAGGCGGACAAACCGGCGGTCAGCGGATGGAGCGGCTGCATCTGGGTGGCGAGGACGGCGCCGGGGGTGAAGATCGGACGCGAGGCGAGCTCCTTCTCGACCGAGCTCTCAGAGACCTCGGGGTCCTCCCCCGGAGCCCCCTCCTTCTTGTCCTTGTCCTTCTCGTCCTCCTGCTTCGGCGGCTCCCAGCTCTTGACCGCGCTCAGCTCGTGGTCCTTCAGCCACCCGATCGCGTCCCCCACGGCCACGAGCACGCCGCCCTCCTTGATCCAGGTGTCGAGCGCGGTCCGCGCGCGCTCGCCGATCCGGTCCTCATAGGCGCCGCTGGGCAGCACCAGGACGTCGAAGTCCGAGAGGTCGATCTGCCGCAGGATGGCAACGTCCACCCGGTCGTACGGGGTGCCGATCTGGCGGTCGAGGAGCGACCAGAGGAAGCCGAAGGAGGTGGAGTCCACCCCTTCGCCGCTGATCAGGCCAATCCGCACCGGCCGCACCGTGGGCATGTTGTTCGAGCCGAGCGAGATCCCCTGGATCTCCCAGGAGGCGGCGACCCCGTCCGCCACCAGGTGGCTCTCGGCCAGCAGGCCCTGCAGGAGGTCGCGCAGGCCCGCGGGATTGCCGAGCCGGGGGATGAACAGCGTCCCCGCCGGATAGCTCCCCGCCGGACCTTTGAAAGAATTCAGCGCGATCCTGTGGCCAACCCCCCGCTTGCGCAGCTCCGCGGCCAGCCGGTAGGAGCTGAGCCCCTGCGGCGGCACCAGGAACCCGAGGCTGCCGTCTCCCCGGACCCCGGCGGCCGGATCTCCCAGCGGACGCAGGTCGGCGGGCTCGTGCGACGCCACCCAGGTCTCGACGTTGTAGGCCAGCGGGAGCGACCAGGCCGTGATGTCGTAGAACTCGGGCTCCAGGTTCGCCTCCAGGCGCTGCCGCTGCCGCTCGACGAAGGAGTCGTTCATCGGGGACTCGAGCTCCAGGAGCGCATCGGCGAGGTTGCCCAGCGGCTGCACCGTGGAGACCACGTAGGTGCCGGACGCGAAGCGCCGCGGCGCCTCCTCGCCGCCGGTCTGTCGGCGCGCCGGGATCTCACCGGCCTTGTCGAGCTGGTACACCCGCACGCCGTGCAGGGCCAGGAGCTCGGCCATCGCCCGCGCCTCCTGCTGCTCCGCGGACCACAGGTAGACCCGCCCCTGCGAGCCGGCGTGGAGGCGGGTGGCCACGAAGTCGGAGCGCAGCCGCTGCGCATTGTGGGCCGCGGTGCGCAGGGTGGCGAGCGAGGTCGTCAGGTGCCGCGCCACCCGGTCGGCCAGGGTCAGCACGCTGCCGTCCGGCAGGGTGAGGGCGAGGCCGCCGCGCCCGCCGCCGGCCATCTCGTAGGTCATGCCGACGGCGCCGCGCAGGCTCGGGTACGAGTCGCCATAACCGGGATAGAAGAGGTCGTAGTTCTCCCCTTTGAAGTAGACCCATCCCATGCGGTCGAAGGCCTCGGCGTTGCCGCGGCCGAAGGTGTCCAGCCAGGCGACCACCCGGCGGTCGATCCGCGGATGGACCGGGTCGGCGGCGGGCGGGAAGAAATAGCTCGACTCGCTGCCCATCTCGTGGAAGTCGACGTAGACGTGCGGCTCCCAGGAGCGGTAGAGGGCGATGCGCTGCCGGGTCTCCTGCTGGGTGACCCAGGCCCAATCGCGGTTCAGGTCGATCAGGTAGTGGTTCGCGCGTCCCCCCGGCCAGGGCTCCCAGTGCTCGGCCGCGGCGCGGTTCGGGTTCGGCGAATCGCCCACGCGCTGGCGGAACGCGGTCACGTAGCGCTCGCGGCCGTCCGGGTTGACCAGCGGATCGACGAGGACGATCGTGTTGCGCAGGATCTCCTCGACCTCTCCCTGCCCGGCGGCGAGGAGATAGATGACGGCCAGCGCGGCCTCGGAGGAGGACGACTCGTTGCCGTGGACGCCGTAGGCCAGCCAGACGATCGCGGGGAGCTTCTGGATCAGCTTCGCCCGCTCGGATTCGGGGACCCCGGCCGGCTCGGCGAGACGGAGGTGGTCGCGCCGGATCTCGTCGAGATGCGCCAGGTTCTCGGGCGAGGCCAGCGTCACCAGCCGCAGCGGCCGCCCCTCGGCCGTGCGGCCGTACTCGACGAGCCGGACCTTTGGCGACGCCGCGGCGACCGCGTCGATGTACTCCAGCATGCGGTCCCAGGGGGTGAAGCGGCTTCCCAGCGGATAGCCGAGGAAGGTATCGGGACGCGGGACCCGGGGGTCCACGGCGGGAAGGTCGAGCACCTCGCCGCGCGACAGCGGCGCGAGCAGCCCGGCGGAGCTCGCCGAAGCCTGCGCCGTCTCGGCTCCAGCGGCCCTGGAGAACGCCGCGGTCAGCACGAGCGCGGCAACGAGCAAGGATGCCTTACGAAACATGACGGAATGGACGGTCAGGTTGAAGCGATGCTCTCCGACGAGATGTTGAGCCGCTTCATCATCTCGTGGAGCGTGGTGGGCTTGACCTGCAGCAGCTCGGCGGCACGCTTCTGCACGCCGCCGCAGGCCTGGAGCGCCTTGATGATGATCTGCCGCTCGTACTCGCTGACCGCGTCCTTGAACGCGATGCCGTTGGCCGGCAGGGCCGGAGGCGGCAGACCGACCGAATCGGGGGTGCGCACCGACGGCGGCAGGAGGTCGACGTCCAGCGTCTCGCCCGTGGAGAGCACCACGGCGCGCTCGACGACGTTTTCGAGCTCGCGGACGTTGCCCGGCCAGTGGTAGTCGAGCAGCACCTCCATGGCGCGCGGGGAGATCTCGCGCAGCGGCTTCTCGTTCTCGCGCGCGAAATGGGCGAGGAAGTGCTGGGCGAGGAGGCGAATGTCCTCGGTGCGCTTGCGCAGCGGCGGCAGGTTGACGACGATGACGTTCAGCCGGTAGAACAGGTCCTCGCGGAACAGCCCCTGCTGCACCGCGACCTCCAGATCGGCATTGGTGGCGGCGATGATCCGCACGTCCACCCGGATCGTCTCGATGCCGCCCAGGCGCATGAACTCCTTCTCCTGGATCACCCGCAGGAGCTTCGCCTGGGTGTCCAGGGGAATGTTGCCGATCTCGTCGAAGAAGATCGAGCCGTTGGTGGCGATCTCGAACAGGCCCTTCTTGCTGGAGACGGCGCCCGTGAAGGCGCCGCGCACGTGCCCGAAGAGGTTGCTTTCCAGAAGGTCGGCCGGCATGGAACCGGAGTTGACGGTGACGAACGGCCCGCTCGCGCGCCGCGAATGGTGATGGATCGCCTTCGCCACCAGCTCCTTGCCGGTGCCGCTGTCGCCCAGGATCAGGATGTTGCTCTTGGACGGCGCGGCGAGTTGGATCAGCTCGTAGACCTGCTGCATCGGCTTGCTCTTGCCGATGATGTTGTCGAACCCGAAGCGCTGCCGCAGCTGCTCGCGGAGCGACTGGTTTTCGAGGGTGAGGCTCCTCTGCTCCAGCCCCTTGTTGACGGTGAGCAGGACCTCTTCGTTCTTGAACGGCTTCGGGATGTAGTGGAACGCCCCCTCGCGCATCGCCTCGATGGCGCTCTCGATCGACGAGTAGGCGGTGACCACGATGACCACCTGGTCCGGCCAGCGCTGGCGGATCTCGCGCAGCACCTGCATGCCGTGCATGCCCGGGAGCATCATGTCGAGGAGGACGAGGTCGATGTCCTCGCGCTCCAGGATCTCGATCGCCTCCTCGCCCGACCAGGCTGAGACCGTGTGATGCCCCTCCTTGCGGATGAGCGCGGTCAGAACGTCCTGCAGGACCTCCTCGTCATCGACGATCAGGATGTTCATGCGGAGGTCTCGGAGGTCCGGGCGGGAGAGCCGGCGCCGTGGCGCGGCAGCTCGACGATGAAGCAGGCGCCTCCGCCGGGCGCGCTCTCGGCCCGCAACGCACCGCCGTGGCGGTGCACGATCTCCGAGCTGATCGACAATCCCAGTCCGGTGCCCCCCCGGTTGAGCTTGGTCGAATAGAACGGCTGGAAGATCGCTTCCAGCTTGTCGGGCGCAATGCCGGGCCCGTTGTCCCGGATGCGCACGGAGAGCGTCCCGCCGATCGCCTCCAGAGAGATCTCGATCCGTCCTCTCAGTCCTCCGGCGCCCCGCGCCGCGGCGCTGCACGGACCCGCCACGGCGTCCGAGGCGTTCAGGAGAAGGTTCGTGAACACCTGCTGCAGCTCGCCGTCGCAGCCGAAGACGAACAGGTCCTCGTCCGCCGCTTCGGGGATGTCCCACACCACTTCGACCCGCTGCTTGTGGATGCGGTCGGCCAGGAGCTCGACGCACTCGCGCAGGAGCGGCGCGACCGCCACCGGCTTGCTCTCCTTCTGCCGGTTGCGCGCCAGCTCCAGGAGGTTGTTGACGATGCTCGCCGCACGGAAGGTCTGCCGCTCGACCTTCTTGAGGATCTCGTAGTGCGGATCGTTCTCGGGCGTCTCGGCGAGCAACATCTGGGCGTAGCTGGAAATCCCGGTGATCGGGGTGTTCACCTCATGGGCGACGCCGGCCGCCAGCATGCCGAGAGCGGCCAGCCGCTCGTTCTCCTGCAGGGCCTTCTCCATGGCCACCCGCTCGGTGACGTCGTGGACCACCAGGACCCGCAGGTCCTCCCGCCCGCACAAGCCGCCGGCGAAAGCCGCCAGGCTGACCTGGAGGGTACGGTCGCGCCAGCGGACCTCGCGCGGCAGCTCGCCGGGCGCCGGCAGCGGCGTCACCGGCAGGACATCGGCCAGACTGCGGCCGAGGAAGGCCGGCCTCTCCTGGCCGGCGAGGGCGGCGAAGGCAGCGTTCGCGGAGGCGATCCGCTGCTCCGGATCGAGCACCGCGATGCCGGCGGGAGAGGACTCGAAGATCCCCTCGGTATAACGCTGGAGGCTCTGGACCTCTTCCAGACGCAGGTGGAGCTGCCCGAGGAGCTGGGCGTTCTCGATCGCGAGCGCCGCCTGGTCGAGCAGCTGGCGGATCAGCTCCATGTCGTCGCTGTTGAGCGGCGTGTGGTCCACCTTGAAGCCGGTCAGGGCGAGACCGATGGCGCGGCCGCGCAAGGTGAGCGGGAAGGCGTAGCGGTAGCCCGCCACGAACAGCCGCTGCTCCGTCGACGGCGGCTCCATCGGGAGCGCCACGCCGGAGAAGCGGACGTGGTCGCGCTCCCAGGCCTCGCCGAGCACGTCGAAGGCGAGGCGCTCCGGCGCTTCGCTCTCGGCGCGGATCGCGACCAGCGCGTCGCCCTGGGCGAGCCAGAGGTTGGCCTTCTCCAGGTCGACGCCGTCCTCGATCTGGCGGAGGAGAGTCGTGCAGAGGCGACCGAGGTCGCGCTCGTGGAGCAGCTCGCGGCCGAGCTCTGAAAGGGCGCGCCGCTTGCCGAACGCGCTCCGGTACTGGAAGCGCTCCAGGGCTCCGCTGATCCCCTTGCGGGTCGGCACCAGAAGGCCCGCGATCGAGAGCCCGGCGACGAACATCAGAAGATTGCGCGCCACCATCATGTCGGGCGCGACGCCGCGCGAGATCGCCAGGTTGACCAGCGAGAAGCCGATGATCCCGAGGAGCAGGGTGAGGGTCATCGAGATCGTGTCGCGGACGATCACCTCGATGTCCCACAGCTTGTAGCGCAGGATCGCGTAGGCGAAGGTCAGCGGCACCAGGCCGAGCGGCAGGACCGCGAGCGCGCTCAGCAGCTCGGAGCTGTGCAGCCCGAAGATCGCCGGCAGCCCGTAGAGGAGCAGGAACGGCAGGTAGCCGCCGCCCAGGCCGAACGCCACCCATTGCATCTGCCGCTGCTGCTCCCACGCCTGGCCGCGCCGCAGCCGCCAGGCGAGGACCGCCACCGCCGCCACGGCGAACACAGCGAGCTGGAACATCTCGATCCGGTCGAGGAGGAACAGGCGCTCCGGCAACGGCCGGCCGAACACCCAGCGGCCGCCGGTCAGAGCGAGATCGAGCTGCAAGGTCAGGAGCAGAGCGCCCGGCAGATAGAGGAACGGCACGAGCCGCCGCACCCAGGACCGGCGCGGCGGGATCGGGAAGACCAGGAACAGATGCAGCGTCAGCGCGGGAAGCAGGATGCGGGCGACCTCGTCCCCCAGATAGAGGAGCCGGTAGAGACCGTCCACCCCACCGAGAAGCGTGCGCGTCGGGGTCAGCAGGTAGAAGACCGCCGAAGCCAGGCACCAGAGATAGAACAGGAATCCCTGGCCCGTCCCCTGCCGCAGCAGGGTGTACAGGCCGATCAGCAGATAGACGGCGCCGATCAGGGCCAGGATCAGGTACGGGATGTCGAGATGGAGCGGCGGCCGCTGGTAGCGGACCACCACGACCTCGGGTCCGCGCAGGACGGTGAGGTTCGTCTCCGGGTTGCTGCGCAGGCTCTGGACCAGGACCGCCGGACCCGCGACCTCGTTCTTCTCGACGAAGAAGATCTGATCCCCCGGCTCGAGCCCCGTCCGCGGGTCGGTCACACGGCGGACGTCGACGCTGGAGCCCGCGGCGGACGCCTCGAAGCCGAGCGGCTGGAACGACTGGACTTTGCGGACCACACTCCAGCCGCTGAGCGCGACGGCGGCGAGCGCCAGCAGCAGCGAGACGGCGAGTCGGAGTGAGCGGACGTTCATTGGAGACCAAAACCCTGATCGCTTGCGGGAATAGCACTTTCTGTGCCATCGCAACGGGATTTTGAACCCGCCTCAAACCTCGATTTTTCCACACTTTGAGCCACTTCCATCCAGAAAAGCGGAGACAATCCAAATTTCCGGATTCAACGGATTGGCGGCGGGACGGGTTCTTTCGGGAAATGCGCAAAGAGGCCCTCACCCCCGGCCCCTCTCCCATCCCCTCCCACCCTGCCGGGAGAGGGGAGAAGGAGGCCGGTTTTGCGTTAAGAAGTTGAAGCGGCGTTCCCCCCTCTCCCGGTGGAAGGGAGGGGATGGGAGAGGGGGCCAGGGGGTGAGGGGCTTAGAACTTGACCGCGATCCCACCCATCAACCGGCGACGCAGCTCGTCGTCGTGCGAGGTGGAACCGGTGGCGTCGGCGATCGGGCCGCGGCTCAGCTCCATGTTGAGCTGGACCGCCCAGTCCGCGGCGAGGTCCATCAGGAAGCCGAGGTCCTGGGTGAGCTGGAGGCGGAGGCGCTCGACGTCGACCTGGGCGGACGGGCCCTTGCCTTCGGCCGGCTGCAGCTCCTGGGAGAGGTGGTGGAAGGCCACGAACACTCCCGTCTGGGAGCTCAGGAACTGGGTGTCGAGCGAAGTGACCAGATAGCGGACCTGGTTCTCGTAGGACCGGCGGTCGGCCGCGACGAACGTGCCGCCGCCGCCCGAGGCCAGGCTCGACTCGAGGCGGGTGAGCACGCGCGGGCTGAGCTTCTTCGAGAGCTCGAGACGCATCTCGGGGATCTTGTCCCCCTGCACGAGGTAGAGGCTCTCGGAGCGGTCGAAGAGATCGTTGCTGAAGTAGAGGCGGAGCGTCTCGCCGATCTCGCGTTGCGTCGCCGACAAGGAGAGCGACTCGTCCTCGCCGAGCTGCCGCGACAGGCCGACCTGATAGCAGGCCGAGCTCCCCTGCTCGCAGAGGTCCGACTCCTCGAAGAGGGTCGGCAGGAAGTCGAGCTCCAGGCGCTTGTCCTCG
The DNA here is from genome assembly GCA_035637095.1 of Thermoanaerobaculia bacterium. Taxonomy (GTDB): domain Bacteria; phylum Acidobacteriota; class Thermoanaerobaculia; order Multivoradales; family UBA5704; genus UBA5704. The sequence goes on along the minus strand of DASPXX010000307.1, from coordinate 497 downwards.
TAGGCCCGCTGGCTGGCGTTGCCCTGCAGCTGCCAGTTGGAGCCGAGCTGCACGACGATGCCCCCCTGCGGCATCAGCGACAAGCTGCCGTCCGAGAGGGTGCTGTACAGGCCGTACTCCAGGAGGACCGCCGGGCGGACCCGCACGCCGCCGTGGCCGTAGGCGTCGATGCTCTGCGACACCGGCAGCTCATCCGGCCGCAGCGAGTTGCTCAGGCCGAACTGGCGCTCGCGGTAGCGGAGGCCGGTCTGCAGCATGTTGCGGTCGCCGAGCGAGGTGCTGTACGCCCCCTCGACCCACCAGGTCTGCGAGGCCTCCGGAATGGCCAGCGGCTCGATCGGTCCCTGGCGGTGGTAGTTGTTCTCGGCGGTGTACTGGGCCGAGACCTCGGAGTGGCCGTTCTGGCCCACGTCCTGGGTCCAGTTGAGCTTGTAGTGCTCGAAGTCGACCGGCCCCATCTCGTGCTCCTCGCCACGCCCGGCGAGCCGGTTGGAGAG
>DASPXX010000306.1:0-7907 GCA_035637095.1 Thermoanaerobaculia bacterium | reverse complement strand
CTGGAGCTTTTCCGACCCTGTGACGGCCATGACTCACCTCTTTCGACGTCGACCGAGACTCTCAGCTCTGCTCTGCCTGGTCAACCAGCACGACGACGCCGGTGGTCCCCTCACCCGACCGCAGAGGCATGCACTGCACCTGGCACTGGACCAGCTTGCCCCGCCGGTTGACCCCGTCCAGGACGATCGTCCGGTTCGGCGGAGCGTTACCGTCGAGGCACTGGCGCAGCGGTTGCCGGAGCTCGCCGACGGGGAGACCGATGTCGAGGTCGAGAAAGGCCTGGCCCCTCGTCTCGCTCGCGCGTGCTCCCCAGAGCTCCTCGGCCTTCGGGCTCCAGATTTTTACTTGCAGGTTCCGGTCCAGGACGACGACCGCCGAGCGCAGGCTGGAGAGGATGGACTCCAGATAGACGTTGAGCAGGCTCAGCTCGTCGGAGCTCTGCTGGAGCTGCTCGTTCGTCGTCCGCAGCATCTCGTTGGTCGATTGCAGCTCCTCGTTCATGGTCTCCAGCTCTTCATTGGCCGACTGCAGCTCCTCGTTGGTCGTCTCCAGCTCTTCGATCGTGCTCTGGAGCTCCTCGTTGGTCGTCTCCAGCTCTTCGTTGGCCGACTGGAGCTCCTCGTAGGCGGTCTCCAGATCCTGGTTGGTCCGCGCGAGAGCCAGCTGGAGCTGATGCGAGTGGGTCAGGTCCTGGAACGACACGGACGCGCCCAGGAGGACCGCCTTGCCATCGAGGAGCGGCACGACCTGGATTTCGAAGTTGCGGAGCTGGCCGTCGGCGCGGCGCCACTCCACGTCACTGAGCAGGACGGGGAAGCGTTTCGCGTACGCCTCGTCGAGACGGGAGCGCAGCTCAACCGGCCGGTAGGACAGCTCGAGATCCTGGACCACGCGCCCGAGGTCGCGTTCCCCCAGGCCGAAGAGCTGCCGTGCCTTCTCGTTGGCGAGGACCAGATACCCCCGGTCGTCGACGACGATCTGGGCCACCTGGCCGGCGTCGAAGGCAGCTTCGCGCAGGCGCTGCGGGCGAGCGCTCATCCCGTTGGGCTCTGCCGGGGCTCCCGGCGAGCTGAACGCCAGCAGACGCTCGCGCAGGTTGGCCGTGGGCGCCCGCGTGAAGATGCGGTGCTTCAAGTCCACCGGCCGGAAGCTGTTGGCGTGGGTCAGCAGCGTCTCGGCCTTGCCGAGGAACAGGTACCCGTGCTTGTTGAGCGCGAAGTGGAAGCGCGCCAGGATCTTCTCCTGGGTCTCGGCATTGAAATACATCAGGGTGTTGCGGCAGGCCAGGAGGTCGAGACGGGAGATCGCGGCGTCCTGGATGAGGTCGTGGCGGCCGAAGATGATAGAGCGGCGCAGGTCGTTGCGGAAAACGAAGCGGCCCGCGGTGCGCTCGAAGTACTTGTCCAGCAGCGCCTGCGGCACGCCGCTCACCTGGCGCGCTTCGTAGCTCGCCTGGCGGGCGGCGGCGAGCGCCCCCTCGTCGGCGTCGGTGGCGTAGATCTTGACCCGCCGCCGGAAGTCTTCCTCTCCCATCACCTCGGCGAGCACCATGGCGAGGCTCAAGGCTTCCTCGCCCGAGGCGCAGCCGGCGCTCCACACCCGCAGGGGGCGGCCCGGATCCCGCTCCTCCAGCAGGCGCGGCAGGATCTTCTCCTGCAGATGGTGCCAGGACGCGGTGTCGCGGAAGAAGCTGGTGACGTTGATCAGGACCGTGTCGAAGAGGGGCTCGAACTCGTGCGGATGGACTTCGAGATAGTCGATGTACTCGGCGTAGCTCTTCACCCCGACCTCGCGCATCCGCTTCTGGATGCGGCGCATCAGGCTGGAGACCTTGTAGGCGCTGAAGTCGAAGCCGCGGCTGGCCTTCAGATAGTCCAGGAGCCTGGTGAACTCGCTGGCAGCAGGGTCCTCCGGCATGAGCCCTCCGGCCAAGGCGTCAACACGATGCAGTGGAGAAGGATTCGTCCTCTGCGAAAAGAGGCACGAGAAGGCGGCACGGGATCGCTCTCTCCAGACTCCGGAGGAGCCAGGCCGCGGGATCTTCGAGGCGGTCCCAGCGGAGCAGCAGGTTGACCAGGACCTCGTCGAGCAGCTCGCCGGCCTCCTCCTCGGAGACCCAATGACGCCGGAAGAGGACCTCCAACTCCGGACGGCACCCCTGAACGATCCGCTCGAGGACCTCGGGCTCCGGCAGCTCTCGGTGTTCGGTCATCATTGCGGTTTCTCTCGCGACAGAGGGAAAATACCGCAATGGGGAATGGAGGGCAACAGGCGCCTCCGCCGAGTCAAGAGGCAGGCGGTGAGGGGGTGTTCCGCGTGAATCGCAGGACCTTGCGGTCGGGGAGCGTCTCGTCGACGGCGAGGATCTCGGTCGCGAGCTCGTGGCGCTGGGCCTCGGCGAGGCGGCGGGCGGCCATGCTCATCCCCATGCGGCGCATGGCGAAGACCACCGAGAACTCCAGGACGCCCAGGGCGACTCCCAGGGCGGTCTCGCCGGTGAACGCCACCAGCAGAGCCATACCGCAGAAGCTCACGGCCACCAGGTAGAGGACCTTCACCGTGCGGGTACGCTCGGTGCCGAAATGGGCCAGCAGGTGGTGCAGGTGCTGCCGGTCGGCGTGGAACATGCGCAGGAAGCGCTCGGCCGGAGGGCTGTGCGGACGGTCGAGGAAGCGGACCGCCATCACCAGCAGCGTGTCGATGACCGGCAGCCCGAGCGCGAGGATCGGAACCAGGATGGCCACGGCCGCGGGTGCCTTGAGCGACGAGTGGACGGTCGCCGCGGCCAGCAGGAAGCCGAGCGTGAGGGACCCGGAATCGCCCATGAAGATCTTGGCCGGCTCCCAATTGTGGCGCAGGAACCCGAGGCAGGAGCCGGCGGTGGCGGCCATCAGCAGCACCGTCCCCGCATTGCCCTGGAGGATCGAATAGGCGAGCACGCTCGTCGCGATGATGGCCACGACGCCGCTCGCCAGGCCGTCGAGACCGTCGATCAGGTTGATGGCGTTGGTGACGCCGACGATCCACAGCAGGGAGACGACCGGGCCGAACCAGCCGAGCTGGATCTCTCCCACCAAGGGCAGGCGGAGCACCTCGAACGACCAGCCGATCTGGACGAGCAATCCGGCGGCGAGGATCTGGCAGACGAGCTTCTTGGCGACCGAGACGCCCACCAGGTCGTCGATCGCGCCGACCAGGAAGACGAGGCCGGTCCCCAGGGCGAGGACGAGCATCTCGCTGCGCTGCAGGTTGTCCCATTTCCCCCAGCGGGAGACGCCCGCCATGCCGGTCCCCAGGGCGAGCCCCATCAGGATGGCCACGCCGCCCAGGCGCGGCACGGCGCTCGTCTGCAGCTTGCGGGTATCGGGATGGTCGAGCGCGCGGAGAGCGAAAGCCAGCCGGGTGACCGGCGGGATCATCAGGTTGGTCAACAGAGCGGCGATCAGGGCAGCGCCCAAGGCATAAAAAAGAATGTTGCTCATACAGCTACACCATGACTACACAGCTTTCCGGACTCAAAGTTTACTCGTGGACCTGACTCTATATTAGACCGATTTGCGCGCGGCGCAAGGGGGGAACGCCTCCAGCGCCTCCAGTGCCGCCGCGACCGCCGCCGGGTCTCCCACCTCGGCACGGACGTAGCGGTCCGGAGGGAGCCCCCGGGCGCAGAGGAGGTGGACGTCGGAGCGCTCGCTCCCTATATAAAGGACAGGGCGGCCGGACTGGACGCAGCCGTGGACCTTCGAGGGGAGGACGTAGCCGACGAATTCGTCGCGCAGGGTGATCAGGTGGGCGTCGGGCGTGACCAGGAGGCGCGGCAGGAGCTCCAGCGGCACCGGCCGGCCGCGGTGGACCGGCAGCCCTTCGCTGCGCAGGATCTCCTCGACCCGGTCGGCCTTGGCGCCGGTGGCGTTGAGCCAGAGGACCACCCGGCCGGAGCCCTCGCGGTGATGGCGGCGGTATCCTTCGATGAACGTCTCGTGGTCGTGCGCCACGCCGAAGTTACCCGAATAGAGGAGGACGGTGCGGCCGCGCAGCTCCTCCGGGAGGGGAAGGGGCTCCGTCTCCGGAGGGATCTCGACGGGCGACGGGTCGCGCTTGAGGACGATCCTCTCTAAAGGAATGCCGATCTCCAGGAGGCGGGTCCGCTGGTCCTCGCCGAGAACCTCGAAGCGGCCGACCCGGCGGCGCAGGAAGACCGTCCAGCGATGGAAGAGCCGGAGGAGAGCGGGGACGTTCTCCGGCCCCATCTCCGCCATCAGGCACTCCGGATGGAAGTCGGTGATCCGGTAGGTCAGCGGTCTGCGGAAGAAGAGGTTCAGCGGCACCAGGAGGTGGATCAGGAACGGCGGGCTGCCGGTGAACAGGACCTCGTCGGCGCGGCGGATCTCGCGGCGCAGGGCCCGGATCAGGGCCAAGTCGGTCCGCAGGGTCCACAGCGCCCGCCGCTGGAAGTCGGCCCGGTCGTAGAGCTCGGCGCGGAGGCGGATGATGCGCAGCCGGCCGGCGCCCACGGGCTCCTCCTCGATCGACGTCGCGGTCGAGGAGAGACCGGCGAGGACGACGTCCTCACCCGCCGCGGCGCGCTCGCGGGCGAACAGGAGGCTGTACTGGCCGACGGCGCCGAAGTCCGGCGGCAGCCAGTCGCAGAGGTAGAGGAGGGTCCTCACAGAGCCCTCACCCCCGGCCCCTCTCCCGCGAGCGGGAGAGGGGTGTAGGTTAGGGGTTTTCGCTGTGCCATGCTGTCTCGGTGCGCGAGGAACGGGTAACCTTCTCCCCTCTCCCACTCGTGGGAGAGGGGCCGGGGGTGAGGGGTCCTCACCGCTCCGTCAGCATCTCCTGCAGATATCCGCTCACCACCTCGGGCTGACGGGAGGAGAAGTACCAGTCGATGGTCTTGTGGAGGCCGTCCATGAACTTCATCTGCGGCTCCCAGCCCAGGAGCTCCCGGGCCAGGCGGTTGCTCGCCACCCGGTTGAGCGGGCCGGTGGGCATGTGGGGGAGGAGCTTGATCTCGGCCTTGTGGCCGGTGTAGCGCAGCACCTCGCGGACCGCGTCGATCACCCGCGTGCGCTCCTCGGTGCCGAGATTGACCGCGGTGCCGTCGTCGATCGTCTCGGCACACAGGGCCATGCCGCGCACGATGTCCCCGACATAGGTCCAGTTGCGGATCTGGGTGCCGTCTCCCCAGACCTCGAAGGGGTTCTGGCGGACGAAGGCGCGGGCGATCATGGCGATCACCGCATGGTTCTCCACCCCGCGCTCGCCATAGACCGTGAAGAAGCGGCAGGAGGCCGCCTTCAAACCGAAGTCGCGGGAGTAGGCCTGGAGCGTCATCTCGGTCATCAGCTTCGCCCAGCCGTACATGTTGTCGGCGTCGTAGGGCGGTCCGACCATCTCCTCGGTCAGGTAGAGCTCCTTCGTCACGTCCCCCTGGAGGAAGTTGGGGTAGACGCAGCCCGAGGAGGCGAAGACGAACTTCTCCACACCGGCCTCGTGGGCGGCCTTGATCAGCATGCCGTCCAGCGCCAGGTTCTGGGCGCAGGCGGCCTGGTGGAGGTCGACGTAGCCGCGACCGCCGTGGATCGCGGCGAGGTGGAAGACCACCTGGACGCCCGCGACGGCGCTCTGGGCCACGCCCGGATGGAGGAGGTCCTCCTGGCGGAATTCGACCACGCCGGAGTCGATGTGCCCCTGGATGTTCGCGAGCTTGCCGCTCGACAGGTCGTCGACGACGCGGACGTCCCGGGCCCCCTTCTCGACCAGCAGGTCGATCAGGTGGGAGCTGATGAACGAGGCGCCCCCGGTGACCAGGATCTTCTTCTGACTCCAATTCATGCTCTGCCTCTCATCGCCGTCTCGGAGGATTCGCGGATCTTCTCGGATTGTTCGAGAAAGAGCTTTGAAGAGTGTAGCATCAGCCGCGAATGGCCCGCCATCCTCTGATCCTCCTCGCGTTGGCGCTCGTCCTCCGCTCCGGAGCCGCCGTCCTGCTGGGCCCCCATCCCTTCGACGACACGTTCATCACCTTCCGCTACGCGCTCAACCTGGCCGCCGGGCACGGCTTCGTGTTCAACCTCGGGGAGCGGGTGTTGGGGACGACCACGCCGCTCTGGGCGTTGCTCCTCGCCGGGCTCCACGCCCTCGGCGCTCCTCTCCCCGCGACGGCGCTGGCTTTGTCCCTCCTCGCCGACGCGGCCACCGCGATCCTGATGTGGCATCTGCTGGACCGTCTGGGGTTCCCCGTCTGGGTCTCGCTGGCCGGCCCGCTGCTCTTCCTGGCTGTTTTCGACGCCTTGTCGATCTCGCGGTCGGGCATGGAGGCGCCGCTCTTCGCGGCCCTGGTGATGGCGACGCTGTCCGCACTGGCGGCGGGCCGGCCCGCGGCGGCCGGCTGCGCCGCGGGTCTCGCCGCGCTGACCCGGCCCGAAGGGCTGGTCCTGCTCCCCCTGCTGCTCCTCGCCGGCGTGCTCCTGCCGGGTGAGATGCCGCTGCGGCGCCGGCTGCTCGGAGCCGCGCTGGCTGCCGCAATCCTGGGAGCCTGGGCGGTTTTCGCGGTGGGTTACTTCGGCTCGTGCGTGCCGCAGTCGATCGTGGCCAAGGCGAGCCACGTGGCGCAGGACCCCGGGCTCGCCCGCTTCAGCTGGATGAACCTGGCCCTCTTCGCCACCTTCGGCCAGTTCGGGGGCGGGATCTACCAGCGGACCCTGCTGCAGCTCAACTTCCTTCTGATCCCGCTCGCCGGGGTGGGAGCCGCGGGCCTGCTGCTGAAGGCGCTCCGGGAAGGAGGACGCGCCGCCTGGCTCCACGCCGTCCTCCTGATCTGGTTCCCCCTCGGCTATATCGCGGGCCTGGCGCTTTCCCACGCCTTCACCTGGTTCCCCTGGTACTACGGCCCGATCTACCCGTTCGCGGCGCTGCTCGCCGCGGCCGGAGCCTCCACGGCCCGCCGGGCCGGACCGGTCCTGATCGCGCTGCTGGTCGCCGGCCAGCTGGCGGCGGCCGTCCGGGTGAAGCTCCCGGCAGACCGCGACTTCATGATCGCCGGCTATCTCCAGAGCGCGGGAACGATCCCGCGGGAGCCGGGCGTCCGGGTGGCGGCTCTGGAGATCGGTGCTGTGGGCTGGAAGGTTTGGCCGCTGCCGGTGATCGACCTGCTGGGGCTGGTGACGCCCGAGGCCGTCGGGCGCGAGCCGCTGGACGTCCTGCACGCCCGGCTCCCCGAGTACCTGGTGGTCCGCACCGACGACGCGGCGCCGCTCCTGGCCCGCGCCGGCCGGGAGAGCTGGTTCGCCGCGTCCTATTTGCGCCAGACGGTCGTCCGGGATCCGTGGAGCCCCCGGGAGTTCATCGTGTTCCGCCGCCGCCCTCCGGCAGCAGCTTCAGATGATCCTGTTCTTCTTGCCCCATGATATCCAAGCGTCCGCCATTTTCTTGAGATGGCCCCGATCGGATTCGGGCACCGGGTCCAAACCGGTAATCGCCGTGAGAGCCCAGAACCAGTGGTCCGGCTCCCTTTGAAGCTCTCTCAGAATGAACGGCAACGCCGCCGGGCCTTTGCCGATGATCCGCTGGTAGGCCGGATGCATGGCCAGAGCCGCGGCAGTGCCCTTGACGGGGTTTCTCGACCTACGCCATTGTTCGGCGAGCGAACGAAGCTCTTCCTCCTGCCGATCGCTTACGGTGGCTACGCCTCCCGAGCCCTGCTCATCGAGAGGTGGGTTCTTCTGTGAGCTTGTTCGAGCCATAGATCCCTCGATCAGCCTAGTTCTACTTTGTCAGATTGTCGGGCAGCCCTCCTGTCGACCTGTAAATGACCACAGCATCCCGGCCAAGATCTGCTTCATAGGAGTTCGTTGTTGTCTTTTTGAGCTCCAGGGGTTTCTGGGCAAGCTCCCTGAGAGCC
>DASPXX010000305.1:0-41279 GCA_035637095.1 Thermoanaerobaculia bacterium | reverse complement strand
CTGCGCAAGGTGCTCGCCGCGGACGGGGTGCTGCGCGTCCGCGTCCTCCCCGGCAAGGAAGCGGACCCCGAGGCGGCCACCTACCGCGACTACTTCGAGCACGACGAGCCGGGCAAGGCCATCCCCTCCCACCGCCTGCTCGCCATCCTGCGCGGCGAGCGCGAGGGCTTCCTCCTCTCCGATCTGCGGATCGACGACGAGCGCGAGGTCGAGGGCCTGTCCCGGTCCTGGGGGGCACCCGTCGACACCCCCTGCGGCCGGCAGCTCGCCGAGGCCACGGCGGACAGCTACAAGCGGCTGCTGCGGCCGTCGATCACCAACGAGGTGCGCGGCGAGATGCGCGAGCGCGCCGAGGCGCAGGCGATCGCCGTCTTCCGCGCCAACCTCGAAGCCCTGCTCCTCCAGGCTCCCCTCGGCCAGACGCCGGTCATGGGGCTCGATCCGGGCTTCCGTACCGGCTGCAAGCTCGCCGTGGTCGACGGCACGGGCCGCGTCGTGGCCACCGACGTGATCCACCCGGTCCAGCCCCACCTCGACGAGGCGGGCGCCACGCGGACCGTCCTCCGCCTGGTCGAGAAGCACGGGGTCCATGCCATCGCCATCGGCAACGGCACGGCGAGCCGCGAGACGGAGGCGTTCGCCCGCAAGGCCATCCAGGAGGCCCCCGACGAGAAGCTGCGCAAGACCGTGGTCGCCATCGTGCCGGAGACCGGCGCCTCGGTCTACTCGGCGTCGGCGGTGGCGCGCGAGGAGCTGCCGCAGCTCGACGTCTCGCTGCGCGGCGCGGTCTCGATCGCCCGCCGGCTGCAGGACCCGCTGGCCGAGCTGGTGAAGATCGAGCCGCGCTCGATGGGCGTGGGCCAGTACCAGCACGACGTCGACCAGAAGTCGCTCGAAAGCGAGCTCGACACGGCGGTCGAGGGCGCGGTGAACCGGGTCGGGGTGGAGCTCAACACGGCCTCGGCCTCGCTGCTCTCCCGGGTGTCGGGCCTCTCCGAGCGGCTGGCCCGGATGATCGTCGAGTTCCGCGACATGAACGGCCCGTTCCGCTCCCGCCAGGCTCTCCGCAAGGTGACCGGCTTCGGCCCCAAGACGTTCGAGCTGTCGGCCGGGTTCCTGCGCGTGCGCGGCGGCGAGCACCCGCTGGACAACACGGCGGTGCATCCGGAGCGCTACGACGCGGTCGAGAAGATGGCGGACGCGCTCGCCGTGCCGCTCCCGGACCTGGTCGGCAGCAAGGACCTGGTCGGCCGGCTCGACTTCTCCCGCTTCAAGGACGAGGCGCACGGCCTGGGCACGTTCACTCTGGAGGACATCAGGACCGAGCTGCTCCGCCCCGGCCGCGATCCGCGCCCCGAGTTCAAGACGCCGGAGTGGCGCTCCGACGTGACCACGCTCAAGGACCTGGAGCCCGGCATGGTGCTGGAGGGAAGGGTCTCGAACGTCACCAACTTCGGCGCCTTCGTGGACATCGGGGTGCACCGCGACGGCCTGGTCCACGTCTCCGAGCTGACCCACAACTGGGTGGCGGACCCCCGCGAGGCGGTGAAGGTGGGCGAGATCGTCAAGGTGAAGGTGCTGGAGGTCGACAAGCAGCGCGAGAGGATCAGCCTCTCGATCAAGGTCCTCCTCCCGCCGCCCGCCACCAGCCGTCCCGCCACCGGAAGCACCAGCCGAGGAGGACGCCCCGATCGCGACCGCCCGAATCCGCAGCCCCCGCGGCCGGCCAAGCAGGGACCGACGGTCGAGGATTTGATGCGGAAGTTCAACCGGGGGTCGTGACCCTCGTTTATGCCAGCAAACTGCATGTGCTAGCATTCGAGTATGCCGGCGATCCAGATCCGAGATGTTTCTCCCGAGGTACTAGCAGCGCTCAAGCGCAGAGCGGCGAGGAACGAACGTTCGCTGGAGGGGGAGCTTCGCTACATTCTGGCAGCGCTCGCCCGGGAAGAGCCACCCTCTCCGCCTCTCCCTCCTCTCCAACTGAAGTTCTCTCAGGCCTCGCCATCGACGACCTGGCGTCGGGAAGAGATCTACGGCGATGATGGACGATAAGGCCGCGGTTCTCGTCGATACCAACGTCCTGCTCTCCGCCACTGCCCCTTTCCGCCCACTCCACCGCGCAGCGCTGGTGGTCCTCAATGACTGGCCCAATCAGGGGACCGTCCTGGCAGCCAGCCTCCAGGTGTTTCGTGAATATCTGGCGGTTGCCACCCGCCCGGTCGACCTGGGCAAGCAGGTCCACGATGCCAACCTGGTCGCGACGGCGCTCGCTTCCGGAGTGACGCGCCTGGTGACCGCCAACTGTGGCGATTTCTCTCGTTTCTCCAAGGAAATCGAGATCCTCGATCTCTCTGGACTCGCCTCGGAGACCGCGGCGAGCCCGTAGCTTGCGGAGGTCGGGGCAGGGAACGGGCCATCCGCTCCGGGATGCGAGCCCTCCGCTCCGCGGTGCGGGCCATCCGCTCCGAGATGCGAGCCATCATTTCGCGGAGCGAGCCTCCCGCACCGCGGTGCAGACCGTCCGCTTCGGGCTGCCGGCCGCCCGCTCCTGGGTGCGGACCGCCCGCTTCGCGGTGCGAGCCTCCCGCTCCACGAATCGGCCGCCTGTTCCGCGGAGCGGATCGCCCGCTCCTCGGAGCGGACGGCCCGCATCACGGAGATCGCCTCGCTCAGGGTCTACGGAATCTCCGGGATTGTGGCTTGCATCGGCCGGACCGGCGGTAGGGGGCGCACCTGTATCCTCAGACCTGCGTCCCTCGCGGCGGTACCGAACCAGCCGTCGGTCGTGTACAGAGCCGCACAACCCTCGGCCTCCGCCGTGGCGAGAATCAAGGCGTCGATCTTGACCTCCCGTCGGGTGAGCCCTTTCGCTTTGCCAGCTTCAATCATCGGGGGTGTCAGGCGATTCGCGATGACCGCGGCTTTCGCATTCAAGGGCCAAATAACGAAAGGGACATCCAGGTCAACGTGGCAGCACTCCGCCCACGCTGCAGCAGGGACACCGACGATTTCTCCTGCGTCCTCATGCTCCAGGAGAATGCTTTCAGCCCTCTCTTTGGCGCGCGGCTCGCCCGAATGGCCGCCCGCGAGGATGACGACGATCGTGGAGTCGAGCGCGAATTCCCGCGGCATTCACCGTCTCCTGTCTTCCTCGCGGGCGGCGATCAGCTCTTCGACACTCTCCACGTTCAGATCGAGAGGAAGGCGATTGCCGTTCTCCCGATAGACCTCGGCGAGGTGGACGTCGCGCCAGTCCAGAAGATCATGGATGGCCAGGTCGTCGAGCTCCAGCGTGTTGGCATTCCACCAGGCTTCGACCTTGAGCTTGACGGTCTCGTAGAGGTGGGCGGCGATGCGCTTCGCCAACCCCCGCCGATCCCGGCCCCGGATCTGATACGTGCCGCCTCCGCCGTCGAGGAATTCGAGAGTGGCGGTCGGGGTGTCTCCTCCTGCCCGCTTGACCACGGCGTAGATCTCGTCGAATCCATGGACGGGTTCGGATTGCTTCAGAAGGAGTTGCTCTTTGTACCTGGCGTCGAATTTGAGGACCTGCTCCTTCTCCGGAGAGAGCCGGCCCTTTGCCTTCTTCTCCGGAACCTCGACCACCGTGACATAAGACCAGCGGGCGCTGGGCGTCGCGATATGCCTCTTCACGAACTGCCTGCCCTGGGGCTTCAGGGTATGGCGCCTGGCTTTCTCTCGAAACGCTCTCACCTGGGGGCGGAGCTTGGTGGCGAAGTTGGTATGGATCGCCAAGATGGTGGAGGCTTTCCCCACCACCTCGATCTGGGGGTCCAGGGACCTCCAGATCTCTTCGTCCGGCCCCTCCTCCGCTATCGCTGCCAGGAGATCCTTGACCATCTCCATGGCAGCCAGAGGCAACCAGCCGGAGCGGACGGCACCACCGCCGATCTTGATTTCTAAGAGTTTATCCATCGCCGGTGACTCTTCTTCAAGACAATTGTACGCCCTTTTACATGGCTTTTCACCCCGCCGGCCGCCGCGCTGTATAGAGGATGTGGGCGTGGGGATAGCCGGCTCCCAGCTCGATCACCTCGAAGCGCTCGAAGCCGTGACGCTCCAGACGGTTGCGGATCTGCTCCCGGGTCTCGTAGCTGAAGGCCTCGCCCAGGGTCATTCCCAGGAGATCGGCGATCCGCTCCTGGGTCCGGTTCCAGGCTCCCTTCAGGCGGTGCTCCGGATCGATCTCTTTCAAGAGGAAGACTCCGCCGGGCCGCAGCCGCTCGAAGGCGGTGTGCAGCAGGGGGTCCCAGCCGGTGAGCGGGATGCGGTAGAGGACGTCCAGGACCGTCACGGCACCGAAGGCCCCCGCCACGGCATCGGCGTACCCGGCCACGAACCAGACCTGCGGATGGCGAAAGGCGGGCAGCGTCTTCCGCACGTCCGGCTCCACCGCCACCACCCGGGCGGCTCCCCCCTCGACCGCCAGGCGCGCCAGGGTGCCATGCCCGGCCCCCAGGTCCAGCACCCGCGCTCCCGGCGGCACGTGCTCCAGCACCCGCAGGAACGGGCAGGTGAGGAAGCGGCCGAGCACGTGGAGGCGCGCCGCGGACGGCAGACCGGCGGAGGTCCGGCGGAGGAGCGACAGCGCGGCGAAAAAACCCGGAGCCATGATCGGCCGGCAAGGATATAATGCCAGCCCTCCACCATGGACCCGAGAGTTTCGCGTTTCGCCGTTCGCGGCTGGTCTGTGCCTGCCCTCGCCGGTTTTCTGGCGGTGGCCGCGGCCCGCCTCCTGACCCTTCCCAAGAGCCTCTGGGAGTGGGACGAGATCCTCTTCCTCCAGGGTGTCATCGCGTTCGATCCGCTCCACCATCACCCCCATCCGCCGGGCTTCCCGCTGTACATCGGGCTCGGCAAGGTGTTCGCCTTCCTCGTCCGCGATCCCTACTGGGGCCTGGTCACTCTGGGCGTGGTGGCCTCTCTGGTGGGGTATGCGGCGCTGGTGTCGGCATTCCGGCGGCTCGGGAGCGGAGACGAACGGGTGGCCGTGGGGGGCGCCCTCCTCTTCCAGCTCTCGCCGGCGATGCTCGTCTACGCTCCGCTCGCCCTGTCGGACTGCCCGGCTGCGCTGTTCCTCTCCCTGTTCCTGGCGGCGGCGGCGCGCCTGCCGGGGAACGCATCTCCCGCGGCGGCCCTCGCGACGGGCGCGTTCGCCGCCGGGGCGATCGGCTGCCGGCCGCAGCTCACGGCCGCGGTCCTGGCGGCGCTGGCCGCGGCGCTCTGGCTCGCCGGGAGCTGGCGCCGGCGGGGGGCGATGCTCGCCGCCTTCACGGTCGTCTGCCTCCTCTGGTTCGTCCCCCTGCTGGCGGCGGTGGGCGGGCCGGACGGGCTCTTGCGCTTCCTCTCCAAACAGGCGGGAGCGGTGGCCAAGTGGGACACCACGGTGCCGCGGGCCGGCCAGCCGGCGACTGCCATTGCCGCGCGCTTCCTCGCCCATCCCTGGGGCCAGAAGTGGACCGCGGTGCCGGTCCTGGCGCTGGCTCTCGCCGGGGCCGCATCCCTCGCGCGGACCCGACCGCGCTGGAAGCCGCTCCTGCCTCTCCTCGTGCTCACGGCGGTCGAGCTCGCCGTCTGCCTGACGGTCTTGAACCCGCGGGACGCCGTCCGCTACGCCATTCCGACCCTGATCGGGGTCTCCTTCGCGGCGGCGGTGGGACTCGACCTCGTGATGCGGCGGGCGCGCGTGCCGGCCGCCGCCTGGGTCGCCGTGGCCGCCCTGGCCGCCGGGTTCGCGGTCTACACCTGGCCGCTCCTCGGCCCCCGCTCGACCACTCCGTCGCCGCCGGTCCAGGCCGCGGACTGGGTGCGGACGCACCTGCCGCGCAACACGGTGCTGCTGGTCGAGAAGGACTATGCCGCCCACGCCGCGTTCCTGCTCCACGGCTTCACCCGCTTCCCCTATGAAGAAGGAATGCGGCGCTTCGCCGGCCGGCCCGAGAAGCCGTTGTTCATCTTCGGGGAGACCGTCCTCCCCGGCGCGCAAACTTTCCTCTGGCCTCCGAGCGATACTTATGGCAAGCTCACACGAGATCTTTACCGGACGACTTCGCTGAGCCCGGTCCCGGCGGAGCAGCGCTACGAGGCCGTTCGCGGCCTCTACGCCTATGAGCCGCTCCCGGGGGGAGCGGGTTTCCGATGGCTGGGAGAGGACGCCGTGATCCGCGTCTTCCCCCGGCCGCTCCGGGCGCGGGCCGTCGCTCTCATCCTGGGCCTGCCCGAGGAGGTCGGCGAGGAGTCGGTCGCGCTGGCGATCTCGGTGGCGGGGAGCCCCACCGCCACGGTCGAGGTGCCGCGCGGGGTCGAGCGGCGGATCGTCCTGCCGCTCCCCGATGCCGAAACGGTGGAGATCTCGATCCGGTCGGCGAAGACGTTCGTGCCGGTTACGGCGGGGATCGGAGGAGACCCCCGCCGGTTGGCCGTCCAGCTCGATGCCCTGGAGCTGCTCGGCGGTTGAGGATGGTTATGTCCAGTATCGAAGCGCGTCCATCCGTGTCGCTCGTCATCCCGATGTTCAACGAGGAGGAGAACATCGAGCACGCCATCGCCTGCGCGGTCGAGGCGCTGGAGGATTGCAGCGACGACTGGGAAGTCATCATCGTCGACGACGCCTCGACCGACCTGTCGGCCGCCATCGTCGAGCGGCTGGCCTCTGCCGAGCCGCGCATCCGCCTGCTGCGGCACCCGACCAATCGCAAGCTCGGCGCGACCTTGCGGACAGGCTATGCGGCGGTCACCAAGAGCCTCGCGGTCTACATGGACGCCGACCTGCCGTTCGACCCCCACGTCATCGGCCGGGCCATCCAGGCCCTGCGGGTGACGCGGGCCGACATGATCGCCGGCTACCGGCTCGACCGCACCATCGAGGGGTTCCGCCGCGCGGTCTATTCCTATCTCTACAACACGCTCATCGGGCTGCTCTTCGGCTGGCCGCACCGCGACATCAACTTCTCCTTCAAGCTGATGCGCCGCGAGGTGCTGCAGGCGGTGGAGCTGCGCTCCGAGGGATCGCTGATCGATGCGGAGCTGATCGTCAAGGCGAAGAACCTCGGCTTCGTGATCCAGCAGCTCGGGCTCGACTACTTCGCACGCACCCGCGGCCTCTCGACCCTGTCGTCGCCCGGGGTGATCTTCAAGATCCTGCGCGAGCTGATCCGGCTCTACCCGGAGATGCGCCACCCGCGGCGGCGCGAGATGCCGGCCGTCGCGGTCGACCCCACGCACGCGCCCCAGGCCGCCGCCGGCCATCACAGCCCGGCTTGAAGCGGCTCGTCGTCACCGCGGACGACGCGGGCCTCCATCCCGGCATGACCGCGGGGGTCCTGGCCGCCCACGACGCCGGGATCGTCACCGCAACCAGCGTCTCGGCCAACGGCCGCGCCTTCGACGACGCCGTGGCGCGCCTGCGCGAGCGGCCGGGGCTCGACGTCGGTGTGCATCTGACGCTGGTGGGAGAGCGCCCACTGTCGCCGCCGGAAGAGGTGCCGTCGCTCCTCGGCGGGGACGGCCGGCTGCTCCCCGCCTGGCCGGTCTTCGCGCGGCGCTGGCTCCTCGGTCGGATCCGTCCGGACGAGACGGAGGCGGAGCTGCGGCGGCAGATCGAGCGCCTGCTCGCCACCGGTCTTCCCGTCGTCCACCTGAACGCGCACCAGCACCTGCACGTCCTGCCGGGCCTCTTCGAGCGCGTCCTGCGCCTGGCGGTGGAGCACCGGATCCCCTGGGTGCGCATCCCAACCGAGCCCGTCGCGGCCCTCTCCCCCCGCGCACTCCAGATCACCCTGCTCAACGCCCTCGGCCGCCGGGCTCGCCGCCGCCTTGGACCCTCGGGGCCGCGGTCGGCCGGCCGGACGATCGGCGTGCTCACGGCCGGTCACCTCACCATCGAGGCTCTCGGCCGTTCCCTGGACCAGGCGGGAGAGATCACCGAGCTGGTCTGCCATCCCGGCGTGGGGGAAGCGGAGCTCGCCGGGGCCTACGACTGGGGCTATGCCTGGGACGCCGAGACGGCCGCGCTCTGCGATCCGCGGGTCCCGGATCTCCTTAGCAAACGTAAAATCGAGCTGACTTCGTTCTCCCGACTAACCAAAAACGCTGCGGCGTCCGTCTAATACAATTGACGGGGCCGGCAGCGGCGCCAGGAGGGGGCCGCACCGGCGGCCTCCCGCCGGCCCCCGCTTTTTTGATCCCTCTCTTCAGCCGCTCTGTGCCCTTCTGCAGGATCCTCCTTCAGCGAGGCCTCCGCATCGACGTAGTCCGCAATCGCCCGCTCGAAATTGGGGTCTCTCTCGCGATATGCGCGCAATCTCTCGGGAGTCGCTTCGAGATCTGCCTCGACCTCCCTAACCGAGTTTGGGGCTTTCCTGGCCATGTGTGTAGCGTAGCGCTGGTGATGTGTGAAGTCAGTACTGTGGTTGTGAAGCCAGCGCGATCCTGAAAACCCTCCAAGGCCCGCCCGGCTCCGGCATCCGGTGGAGCTGGCAGATCGTCAGATAGAGGCTGCCGTCGGGGCCGACCGCGAAGCTGTCCGGCCAGGCGAGGCGCGGATCGCGGACCACGGTCTCGACCCGTTGTGTCACCGGATCGAAGCGCTTCACCGCGTCCTCCTCGATGGCGGACAGATACAGCTTGCCGTCCGGGCCGAAGAGGATGCCGTCGGCCGCGCCGGTCTCCCCGACTTTTTCCACCCGGGCTGCTAGGTCGGCGGCCGGGAGCCGGACATCGCGGAGGGCGGCGGTGGGCACCCGGTAGAGGGTCCGCGCGGAGAGCGCCTGGTAATAGAGGTACTCCCCGGAGGGATCGAGAGCGAGGCCGTCCGAGTGCACCTGGGGGACCCCACCGCGCGCAGTCCGCCACTCTTTGCCGCCAATGGTGAGCACGACCCCCTCCGAGTGGGTCGACGGATGCTCGGTCAGCAGCCGCCGGCTCGTCCCGGCCGCCAGGTCCACCACCACGATCGCGCCCAGGCTCGAATCCGTGAGATAGGCGGTGCGCGTCCGGGTGTCGATCCGCACGTCATTTAGATAGCTGTTTGCCGGGGCGGCCGTCTCATCGAATCGGATGGTGCGGACGACCTTGTCGGTCTTCGGGTCGACCTGGACCAGCTTGGAACCTCCGGCCACGACCCCCTGGAATCCCGGGTTGGCGGGATCGAGGATCCAGAGGAAGCCGTCGGCGTCGACGGAGACGCTCTGGACGCAGATGAAGTGCTGGTCCGGCGGCAGCGACGGCTCCCAGCGGTTCCACTCGGCATCGGGGTAGGGCCTGGCATGGCCGTCCTTGTCGAGCACGCCCACGGAGAAGGGCGGGTCTTCGAACCAGCGAGGATAGGTGACGAAGATCCGGCCGTCCCGCGCCACGGCGACGCCGGTCCACAGACGGTCGGATTCGGCGACCACTTCGAGAGTGGCGGGTGCCGGCTGCGGTGCCACAGGCCGGGGAGCGGGGGCGCAGGCGGGGAGCGCCAGGAGGAGAAGGGTGGCGGCGGAGCGGAGGTTCATTGGGGAATCATGTAGCATCCCGGGATCATGCGCATCTGGCTCACCCGGGCGGCGATCGCGGTGGCGGCCGGCCTGACGATCGCCGCGGTCTGGGAACGGCTGCCCGGGATGACCTCCACCCGGCTCCTCCTCTACATGGTGATCCTCTTCCCCTACGGCCTCTATACCGTGGTGACCCGCGAGCGCGGCCCCCATGTCACCGTGCTCCTCGGCGGATTGCTCCTCCTCGCCGGCCTGTGGATCTGGGTAATGCTGCGGGACCCTGCATCCGGCGGACTGTCGCTGCTCGCCGCGATGATCACCCACCTGGTCGCCTCGACGGTGATCGGGATTAGCTCCATGGTGCTGGGGAAGCGTGCGCGCGCGAAGACAAGGACCCAAAAGACATAAAGGACGCAAAGGACAAGGTGAGGTCCTTTGAGACCCTTTGGTCCTTTATGTCCTTTCCTGCTTCGCCCCAACCACCACCACAAACTCCCCCTTGAGCGACGCCCGCCCGCGGAGCGTCTCCAGCACCGCGGAGAGCTTCCCGCGCAGGACCTCCTCGTGGAGCTTGGTCAGCTCGCGGGCCACGGCGGCCGGGCGGTCTCCGAGCTCGGCGAGGGCGTCCTCCAGGCTGGCGAGCAGGCGGTGGGGGGACTCGAAAACGATGAGGGTGTGGCCGAGGCCGGCCCATTCCTTATAGAAGGAGCGCCTTTTGCCGGACTTGGGCGGCGGAAAACCCGCGAAGGTGAAGGGGTAGGGCGGCAGGCCGGAGGCCACCAGGGCCGCCAGGAGCGCCGACGGTCCCGGGATCGGTTCGATGCGGATCCCCCGCGCCGCCGCCTCGCGCACCAGCAGGAACCCCGGGTCCGAGAGGAGCGGCGTGCCGGCGTCGCTCGCCACCGCGATCACCTTCCCCGCCTCCAGGTCCGCCAGGAGACGCGGCAGCCGCTGCCTCTCGTTGTGCTCGTGGAGCGAGATCAGCGGCTTCTTGACACCTAAGTGGGCGAGCAGCCGGCCGGTGTGGCGGGTGTCCTCGCAGGCGATGAGGTCGGCCGACGCGAAGGCGTCCCGCGCCCGGGCCGACAGGTCGTCCAGGTTGCCGATCGGCGTGGCGACCACCAGGAGCTTGCCGGCCATCAGTCGCGCGGGATCTCCTGATCCAGGTTGACCGCGCTCCCCGAGAGGCGCGCGATCAACATCAGCCGCCGCTTGAAGCGGAACTGCCGCTCGAAGGAGACGATCCGCCGCACCACTTCTTCATCGTAACCCCGCCCGACCACCTCGTCCGGAGCGAGCCCCTCGTCGAAGAGGAGCCAGAGGACCTCGTCGGCGGTCGCATAGTCGAAGCCCATGTCGCCCTCGTCGGTCTGGCCCGGCCAGAGGTCCGCCGAGGGGCGCTTGGCCACCACCTGCTCGGGAAGGCCCATGTGGCGGGCGAGCTGCCACACCTGGTGCTTGTAGAGGTCGCCCAACGGATTGAGCGAGCTGGCGTTGTCTCCGAAGACCGTCGAGTAGCCGAGCAGGATCTCGGTCTTGTTGGACGTCCCGAGGACCAGGGCTCCCAGCTTCTTGGCCTGGTCGAAGAGGATGGTCATGCGCTCGCGCGCCATCTTGTTCCCGCGGCGGCCGGCGTCGGCTTCCGGCTCGATCGCGAAGTAGGCGTCGACCATCGGAGAGATGTCGATCTGCCGGTGCGGCAGGCCGAGGTGCCCGGCGACCAGGCGGGCGTCCGAGACCGACTCGGGGCTGGAGGTGCGGTAGGGGAGAAGGAAGCCGTGGACCCTGTCGGCGCCGAGGGCCTGCACCGCCAGAGCCGCGGCGAGCGACGAGTCGATCCCTCCCGAGAGGCCTACGACGACGCCCGCGGTGCCCGTCGTCTCCACCGCGTCGCGGATGAAGCGGGTCAGCACGGCGACGGCCAGCGGCGCGTTGAGGCTCAGGCGGTCGAGGACGCGCCTCACGCGTTGGGTCCCTCAATGTCAGTCCGCTCGTCGGCGAGGAGCGGCAGGCGCCAGCGGACCCGGTCGGCGTCGCGCAGGTCGATCTCGGCGACCAGCAGATGCTCGTCCAGGAACGGCGCCCGCGCCTCGACCTCGCCTCCGGGCCGGATCACCAGGCTGCCGCCGGGATAGAACGAGCCCTCCTCCCAGCCGACCCGGTTGCAGTAGAGGACCCAGCAGGTGTCGAGCATGGCGGTGGTGCGGCAGAGCATCTCCCAGCTCTCGTGGGAGGCGGGGACGTCGCCGCCGCCGATGCGGCCCGGGCCGGCCGAGGGGACGATCAGGAGCCGCGCCCCGGCCACGGCCAGACGGCGCGCCAGCTCGGGATGCCAGAGGTCCTCGCAGATCAGCACGCCGGTCCTCCCCCAGGGGAGGGTCGCCAGATCGAGGCGCTGACCGGCGCGGAAGAAGCGCTCCTCCTGGAAGATGCCATAGGTCGGCAGGTAGAGCTTGCGGTGGATGTGGCGCGCCCCACCGTCGAAAAAACCGCCGGAGAGCAGGACGGCGCTGTTGTGCAGCACCCCGCGGTCGCTCTCCTCGACGAAGCCGGCGACCACCGTCATGGGGCGGGCCGCCTCGGCAAGCCGCTCGAGGAGCGGCGATCCCGGGGTCAGCGCCACGCGCGAGGTGAGATGGAGGAGGCGGTAGCCGGTGAGCGAGAGCTCCGGGAAGACCAGGAGGTCGACCCCCTGGGCCTTCGCCCGCTCGATCCAGGCGAGATGGCGCTCCAGATTGGCTTCGAGGTCACCCAGGCGGCTGTCGATCTGGGCGAGGCCAACGGTCAGACGCGGCGAGCCGGCGGCGGGTTCGGACATGGTCTCTCTCAGGGAGGGGATGCTAGCATGGCCCCCGATGTTCCGATTGCGCACGCTCCTGCCCCTCGCTCCCCTGCTCGTCCTGCTCGCCGCGGTTCCCGCGCCCGCCTGGCAGAAGCCGGCGGCCCCGCGACCGCCCAACCCGCCGAAGCCGGGCACCGTCCCGCGGCCCGTGGGTCCCTCTGCCGCCCAGGAACCGCAGCTGCGCGACCGCGTCCTCGCCGTGGTGGACGAGGATCCGATCCTCCAGTCCGACCTCGACCGGGTCGTCGCCCTCGGCCTGGCGCAATCCAAGCCGGGGGAGGACCCGACGGTCTTCCGGCGCCGGGTGCTCGACCAGCTCATCGAGGAGCGGCTGCGCTTCCACGAGATGGACCGCTTCGGGTTCGAGCAGGTGCCGGTGGAGGACGTGGATGCGCACGTCGCCGAGATCCGCGCCCGCTTCAAGGACGACGCCGCGCTCCAGAAGGCGCTCAAGGAGCAGGGGATGACCCTCAAGGACCTGCGCCAGCTGGTGGCGCGCCAGCTGATGGTCCTGGCCTACGTGGACGAGCAGCTCGGCCCGCGGGTCTTCGTGAGCCTCGACGACATCAACAACTACTACCGGACCGTCCTCACCCCGCAGATGCAGAAACAGGGGCAGCAGGTGCCGCCGGTCGAGGACGTGCGGGACCAGATCCGGGCCGTGCTCCGCGAGCAGCGCCTGAACGAGGCGATCGGCAAGTGGACCGAGGAGCTGCGCCGCAAGGCGGACGTCCAGGTCTACTTCGACCAGCCCGCGGGAAAGCTGCCGCCGGTGGTGAAAAAGATCACGACCCCGCCAGCTCCATCAAAGCCGGCGTGACCGCCGCCACGTCCTCCTCGCCGGTGCGGATGCGGATCACCTTCTCCACCGGGATCACGAAGATCTTGCCGTCTCCCACCTCGCCGGTCCGCGCGGCCGAGAGGATGGCGTCGACGGTGATCTCGACGAACGGGTCGGAGACGCCGATGTCCAGGCGCACCTTCTCCACCAGCTCCATCTTGACGGTCGTGCCGCGGTAGGTCTCGACGCTCTCGGTCTCGCCGCCGTGCCCCTGGACGCGCGAGATGGTGAGGCCGTAGACCTCGGCCCGGAAGAGGGCCTCGAGGACCTCGGGGAGCTTCTCGGGCCGGACGATCGCCGTGATCAGCTTCACGCTTCACCTCCCACCGGCTGCGCCGCTGGAACCGTCAGCGGGTTGGGCCGCGCGGAGGCCACCGCGGGCAGCACCAGGATCGCGCCCTCGCCGCTGGTGTAGGCCTCCTCGCCGTGGAGCGGCACGTCGAGGCCGAGCCCCTCGTGCTTGCGGTCGGCGCGCAGGGAAGCGAACGCGCCGACGAGCTTCAAGAGGACGAACGACGCCCCCGCGCTGTAAGCCAGGGTGGCGAGCACGGCGAGCAGCTGGCGGCCGAGCTGCTCCGGCGAGCCCGCCAAGAGGCCGTCGATCCCGCCCCAGGCAGCGCGGGCCAGCACGCCGGTGAGCAGCGCGCCGACGATCCCCCCCAAACCGTGCGCCGCCACCACGTCGAGCGAGTCGTCCAGGCGGAGGCGCGAGCGCCGGAGGATGCCGAAGTAGCTGGGGAACGCCGCCACCGCGCCGAGGACGATGGCGCTCATCGGCCCGATGTAGCCGGCCGCCGGCGTGACCGCCACGAGCCCGACCACCACGCCGGTCGCCGCGCCTACCGCGGTCGTCTTGCGGGTGCGCAGCCGGTCGAGGAGCATCCAGACGACCAGGGTGGCCACCGGCGCGAGCAGCGTGTTGGTGAAGGCCAGGGCGGCGGAGGCGTTGGCGCCCAGGGCGCTGCCGGCATTGAAGCCGAACCAGCCGAACCAGAGGAGCGCCGCGCCGAGCAGGACGAACGGCACGTTGTGCGGCAGGAGCGCCTGCCGGCCGTAGTCGCGGCGCGGTCCGAGCACGGCCGCGGCCACCAGGGCCGCCGCGCCGGCATTGATGTGCACCACCGTACCGCCCGCGAAGTCGAGCGCGCCGAGCTGCGCCAGCCAGCCGCCGCCCCAGACCCAGTGGCAGACCGGGGCGTAGACCAGGAGCGACCAGGCGGTGATGAAGGCCAGATAGGGGCCGAAGCGCATCCGCTCGACCACCGCGCCGGAGATGAGAGCCGCGGTGATGATGGCGAAGGTCCCCTGGTAGGCCATGAACAGCAGGTGCGGGATCGTCCCCTTCGCCTCCAGGCCCACGCCGCGCAGGAACAGGTGGTCGAAGCCGCCGGCGAGGCCGTTGCCCGCGCCGAACGCCAGGCTGTAGCCGGCCACCGCCCAGGCGAGGCCGACCACGCCGAGCGCGGCGAAGCTCATCATCATCGTGTTGAGAGCGTTCTTCGAACGTACCAGGCCACCATAGAAGAAGGCCAGGGCCGGCGTCATCAGCAGGACCATGGCGGTGGCGACGAGCATCCACGCGGTATCCGCAGCGTTGATCGGGGATGGGATAGGCATCGGGATCTCCTGTTTGCATCCCCAAGGTAGCGCGGCGGGATACGCGCTGTCAATCGATTCTCGCCAAGATGGCAGAGATCCTCATTCACTTTGCATCACAAAGCCGACAACCACGGCCCAGTGAATACAACTTCCGGACGAATTGACAGGTTGTCGTGAGCGGGGAGCTTTATCCCTTGAGCACCATGGCGCCCGTCGGCTGCGGGACGCCTCCGGCGGGCTCGACGGTGACCGCGCAGGCCTGGATCTCATCCGGATGTTCCACACGGCCGACCTCGACGCGGCCCTGCCCCCGGGCATCGACGTCGAACGTACCGGCCGAGACCGCTCCGGCGGTGCCGATCCACCAGAGCTGGTAGGTCTTGCCGGGGGAGGGCGCGGGCAGGTGGAAGGCCCAGAAGACGGCCGAGCCCTGCTCCGGCGCAAGGAAGGTCTGGCCGACCGCTCCGGAGGTCGGACCGAGCCCGGCGAGGCGGATGGTGCGCGCTCCGGGCGTCGAGAGGATGGCCAGCGTCGTAGCGATCCGCTGGGCCTCGGCGCGCGTCAGATCCAGCTCGCGGTCGAGCGCCGCCACCTCGCGCTCCAGATGGTCGCGCTCGGCGCGCAGGCGCTCGACCTCGCCTCCGAGCCGCAGCTGCCGCCCCCCGGACCAGACGGCCAGGGCGAGCAGCGCCGCCGCGGGGAGGGCGAGCCAGCGCAAGCGCGGTGCCGGCCGGACCGGCTTCTTCCCGGCGCCCGCCAGGCGGAGGATGCGGCTGCGGGTCTCGGGCGACGGCTGGACCGGCGGCACCGAGGCCGCCAGATCCTCCAGGTCTCCCTGCCAGAGCGCGAGCTGCCGGTCGCATTCGGGACAACCGTCCGCCAGGTGGGCTTCCAGCTCGCGCAGCTCGTCGCCGTCCAGGGCGCCCAGGGCGTAGGCCGGGATGAGCTCGTCGTGGCGGGCGGAATGCAGCGTGGTCGTCATCAGGTGCTCAACGCCTGCCGGAGCTTGCCCATTCCGAGCAGGATCCGCGATTTGACCGTCCCGAGCGGCGCTTTCAGGCGCTCGGCGATCTGGGTGTGCGTCAGACCTTCGAAGAAGGCCAGCTCGATACAGTGCCGCTGCTCGGGAGTCAGCAGCCCGAGCGCGGAGGCGATCCGGCTGCGCCGCTCGGACGCTTCGAGGCGCGCCGTCCCTACCGGCCCCACCCACCCGGTCTCGGCCTCGGCCACCGTCTCCTCCCGCCGTTGCGACGCGTCCCGGCGACGCAGCCGGTCCAGCGCGCGCGAGCGGGCGAGCATCAGGATCCAGCCGCGCGGCGTGGCCCTCTCCGGGTCGTACCGGTCGGCCTGCGTCCACACCTGGAGGAAGACCTCCTGCAGGATCTCCTCGGCCTCGCTCCGCCGGCCGAGGATGCGGACGAGCAGACCGAGAGCCACCGGCGAGTGGAGGTCGAAGACCTGGGACAGGGCTTCCCCGTCTCCGGCGGCGATCCGGCGCATCAGGTCGGTCTCCTGTGGAGGACGCAAGCTCACGAAGCGAACGTTAACAGAACCGGCCCGGCTTCCTACCGCCGGAAGGTGAGCGACGCCCAGAAGCTCTCCCAATCCGCGCCGCTGCCCGCCGGCGCCGGGACCATGTGGACGGCTTTGACCAGCCAGTCTCCCGGCCGGTCGAGGCGGAGCCGGACCCGCCCGTCCGGGCCCGTCCGGCCGGACACCCGGGCGTCCGGCGCGTCGTGCGGGATCGCCACGACGAGCGCTCCGGCGAGCGGCTTGCCCCGGAAGAGGAGGGTGACCGGCAGCTCGCCGCCCGCCGGGACCCCGGCCGGGCTCGCGGTGGGAACCAGCTCCAGAGGCAGCCCGAGCACCCGGTCGAAGCCCTTTTCGGGGCCACTGGGACCGCTCCCCGCATCGATCAGCGCCTTGGCGCAGCGGGAGAAGATCTCGCGCGCTCCCGCCGCGGTCTGCCCGCGCTCGGCCCGCAACCGCGAGATCCGCTCCAGCCCCTCCTCGGCCAAGTGGGTCTCGAACTTCGGCCCCTCCAGCTCGATCGAAGCGTGATTGTTGCTGTCGTAGACGAAGATCCAGGTGCCGGGCGCCGGCAGGCCCGCCAACAGGCCCGCCGGATCAGTGCCTTCCACACCCGGCAGCGCGATCTCACCGCCCGGGCCCACCGCCGCGAAGCGCTCGAGGAACTCGGCCATCCGCGGCATCGGATCTCCCCGGAACCCCTGCCCCACCCGCAGCCGGACGGCGACCCGCTGTCCCGGCGCCGGCCGGAAGCTCGACGGCTCGATCCAGAGGTCGTGCGCCGAGAGGGCGGGGGCGGCGGTCAGGAGAGCCAGAAGGACCCAGGCGGTGCGTCGCATCGATCCACCTCCTCAGTCGTTGCTGGCCGGCTCGCCGTTGGACCCGTTGGGAGAGCCCGGAAGCGGCGCGCGGAGGTACGGGAAGGAGTTGTCGAACTGGCTGGAGTCCTGGAGCGTGCCGTCGGTGAACGGCAGGTTGCCCGAGGGCGCGTCCGCCGGGTTGCAGAAGACGCCGGGGAAGGCATGGCAGAGGACGCCCATGGCCACCCGCAGCTCGATGTCCACCACGTCGTCGCCGGGGCGGCGGCCGTTCGGGAAGCCGGCGTTGTCACCGCCCAAGACGCCGAGGTTGTTCTGCGAGAGACCGATAACCGGCGCGATCGAGGTGTTGAGGCGCAGCATCTCGTGCGGTGCGCCGTCGGAGAGGAAGTTCAGCCCCTGGATGCCGGTGGCGAAGGCCGCCACCAGATCGGTGCGCGGGAAGTTGTTGGGCGCGCGCACGCCGGCCGCCCCGAAGAGGATCTCCAGCAGCTCGGGCAGGGTCGGATTGGTCACGTAGGTGGCGAGCGCCGCATCGCCCCGCGGGCTGGAGGCGTTGAACAGGTTCTTGTCCTTGAGGCCGATGACGATCTCGTTGACCAGCGGCATGCCCAGGCGGGACACCTGCACGAAGGAGCCGCTCTGGGTGTCCGGGGCATTGAAGCTGGGATCGCTCTTGAGCATCCGGTTGCGCGGCAGGGCGGCGGTCGTCCAGCCGCCGATCACCGGGCTCCCGGCGTTCTTCGTCAGGCAGCCGACCGGCACCTCCAGGATGAACGAGGTGATGTTCTTGTCCGCCAGGATGTTGGGCTCGGCGTCGCGGGGACCCAGCGGGTTCGCGATGTTGACCAGGTCGAAGACCTCGCCCAGGTTGACCGCGAAGGACTCCTTGCGTTGGCCGACGAAGACCCGGCCCTGGTTGTTGCCGCTGCAGCCGGGGATCTCGATGTCCGAGACGAAGCCGCCGGCATAGGTCGCATAGTCCGGGATCGACTTCTCGCCGATGTTGTCGGCCGGCTTGCCGAAGCGCCGGGTCCCGCCCGGGTTCAAGGCGAAGTTGACACCCGTCGGATGGTCGATCGGCCCGCGGATGACCTGCACCGTATAGCTCTCCAGCACGTTCAAGTTCGGCGACCGGTTGCCCGGGAACTCGGCGATCTGCCCGATGTTGGCCAGCGGCACCGAGACCTGCTGGTCGCCGACCGGGACCTTGAGGTCGCGCAGGAGCTGGGACACCCGGAACTGGAAGGTGATGTCCTCGACTCCGTCTCCGGTGTTGTCGACGTGGATGCGATACGCGGCGTCCGGATCGAGGGCGAAGAAGTTGGGGCCGCCGTAGGCGTCCTGCAGCGGAACGTAGTTGGCGATCAGGGTGACGTATCCGTCACGGCCGGGCTCATAGCTGCGGAACATGTAGAAGTCGGTTCCGTCCACCTTGGGCGTCTCGGTGATCCCGGGAGCTTCGCGGTGGCTGGATGCGGCGGCCGGAACCGCGGCCAGGGTCAGGACCAGGGCCGCCAGCAACAGCGTTTGAACAGTGCGCTCTCTCATTGATTTCGTTTCCTCCTTCAACACACCCTACGAAGCCGCCCACGGCTTGGATGACATAATGCGCGCATGAACGAGACGCACCCCACCGTCCGCCGTCGCCCCAACGGCCGTGCCGCCGGCGCCCTCCGCCCCCTGCGCATCCAGCCCGGCGCCATGAAGTTCGCCGAAGGGTCGGTGCTCATCGAGCTCGGCGACACCCGGGTCCTGGTCGCGGCGAGCGTGGAGAACAGGGTGCCGGGTTTCCTCAAGGACTCCGGCCGCGGCTGGCTGACCGCCGAGTACGCGATGCTGCCGCGGGCCACCCACACCCGGAGCGCGCGCGAGGTGTCGCAGGGGAAGCCTTCGGGCCGCTCGGCCGAGATCCAGCGCCTGATCGGCCGCAGCCTGCGCGCCGCGTTCGACCTCACGGCGCTGCCGGACCGCACACTGGCCATCGACTGCGACGTGATCCAGGCCGACGGCAGCACGCGCACCGCGGCGATCACCGGCGCCTACGTGGCCGCCGTCCTCGCCTGCGGACAGCTGCTGCTCACCGGAGACATCCAGGGCTGGCCGGTGGTGGACCAGATCGCCGCGGTCTCGGTCGGGATCGTCGGCGGCGCCCCGCTGCTCGATCTCGAATATGTCGAAGACCAGGTGGCCGAGGTGGACATGAACGTGGTCGGCACCGCCGCGGGCGCCGTGGTCGAGATCCAGGGGACGGGGGAGAAGCGCGCCTTCCGCCGCGAGGAGATGGACGCCCTGGTGGACCTCGCCTTCGAGGGCATCCGCGAGCTCGCCGCGGCCCAGAACGAGGTGCTCGCGCCGACCCTGGAGCAGGTGAAGCAGGTGCTCGCCCGCGGCCCCCGCAAGCCGGCGCCGCCCAAACCCGAGAAGGACATCTGGGGCCGGCCGTAGGCCCTCACTCCCGCGCCGTGTCGAACCGCCCGCGGATGAACGAGCCGAAGTAGCGGCCCTTGGAGCGCGCCCGCAGGAAGTCCTCGTAGACTTCCTCCGGGACGCCGAGGTAGCGGTAGACGTTGCCGCTCCGGAACTCGACCTCCAGCGTCTCCCGGCCCGAGTCGTAGCCCAGCGAGGCGATGGCCGATGAATCGATGGGTTTCCTGCGCATGTTTCCGCCAGGGAGCACCCGCGTCCTGCGAGTGCTCTTCTGGCGGAATCTCACATGCAACCGGAATACCCCGATAACTCCGGGAGGCGACGTAAGGCGGAAGGAGAAGACCGCCGGGGTCAGATCACGGTGCCGTGCATCTCGACTTCGACGACCGGCTTCTTCGGGCTGTCGGTGTGGAGCATGAGCTTGCCGTTGAACGGCCCCTTGGCCATCTGCGGGCTCAAGGTGAGGCGCACCGTGTACTCATGCCCGTCCTTGAGCGGCTCGACCGCGGCCTTCATACCCGGCAGGGAGCCCTCGGCACTGGTGATCTTGATCGGCTCGGTCGCGAAGTTGCGCACGTTGAGCTCGCGGATGAGCGGCTCCTTGAGCTCGATCTCGCCGAAGTCGGCCACGTCCGGCGTCACCGCGATCACCGGCCGCACGAAACCGGAGATCGGAATCGTCACCAGCTTCTGCTTCGGATGGTTGGTGGTGATCCGCACGTAGTCGGCCAGCGCTCCCACCGGAGCGTCGTTCGACAGGGCCATCTCGAGCCGCCACTGCTTGCCCTCGACGTCGGGGATCCGCTCCTCGGGCTTCGCCTCCCGGTAGGTCGTGGTCAGGAACGGATAGGGCGAGTCGACCTTGAGCACGTCGAACGACGTCCCGTCCGGAGACCAGATGGTCTGCGAGATGGTGCCCGTCTTCTCCTCCCCCTGGACCGTGATGTAGCGGGCATAGCCGGGCTTCGCCTGGATGTACGGCTCGACGTTCGCCCGCAGGGTCAGCTCGATCTGCGCGTGCTCCGGATCGTTGGTGAACACGGTCACGCCCTTGGAGATCGGGCCGTTGAAGGTGGTGGTGTCGACCTCGGCGTGCACCTTGCCGGTCTGCCCCGGCGCGATGACCTTGTCGAAGTCGACCACGGTGCAGCCACAGGACGCCCGCACGTCGGTGATCTGGAGGGGGGCGTCGCCTTCGTTGCGGATCACGAAGTCGTTGGCGACCTTGTCCCCCTTCGGCACGACGCCGGCGTCCTTGATCGGCTCGACCGGAACGGCCTTCGGCTTGCCGGCCTGGGCCAGCAGCGTGGTCGCGACGAGCAACACGGCGCAGAGTGCCAAAATGGCGGTTTTGACGTGACGATTCATGACGGCCCTGCTCCTTTGCAAACACAGTTTGATGACCTGAGAATGGTACACTCGGCGCTCTGATCCGAGAAGGTTCCACGACGTGAAATCCCGACAGCTCGACATTTATTTCATGGCCATCGGCGGAACTGGAATGGCGCCCCTCGCCTGCCTTCTGCAAGCGCAGGGCCACCGTGTCCGCGGGACGGACGGCCCTCTCTATCCGCCGATGAGCACGCTCCTGGAGCAGGCGGGGATCCACCCCTCGACCGGCTACGACCCCGCCCACCTCGATCCGCGCCCCGACCTGGTGGTCATCGGCAACGCCGTCCACCGCAACAACCCGGAAGCGGTGGAGGCGGAGCGGCTCGGCCTGCCGATCCTCTCCATGCCGCAGGCGCTCTCCCGCTTCTTCCTGGAGAACCACCGCCCGCTGGTGGTGGCCGGCACGCATGGCAAGACCACCACGACGGCGATGGCCGCCTGGGTGTGGTCCGACTGCGGCCGCGATCCCGGCTATCTGATCGGCGGCGTGCCGCGCGACCTCCCGGGGAGCTTCCGGGAGGGCTCGGGCGACCGCTTCGTCGTCGAGGGGGACGAGTACAACGCGGCCTATTTCGACCGCGGCGCCAAGTTCCTCCACTACCGGCCCGAGACGCTGATCCTGACCAGCGCCGAATACGACCACGCCGATCTCTATCCCACGCCCGAGGTGCTCTTCGACGCCTTCGCCAGGCTCATCGACCTGCTGCCCGCCGGCGGTCTGCTGGTGGCCTGCGGCGACATCCCCAAGGTGCGCGAGCTCGCGGCGCAGGCGCCCTGCCCGGTGGTCTTCTACGGTCTGGAGGAGGGCAACGACGTGCGGCCCGCCGGCCCCATCCGCTGGGAGCCGGACGGGAGCCACTTCCGGCTGCTCGATCCGGAGGCGGGGGAGGTCGAGGTCAGCCTGCACCTCGCCGGCGAGCACAACGTCGCCAATGCCCTGGGGGTCTGGGCCGCGGCCCGCAGGGACGGCCTGCCGGCGGCGGAGATCGCGGCCGCGCTCGGCCGCTTCCGCGGCGTCAAGCGGCGCCTGGAGGAGCTCGGCACGGGACGCGGCATCACCGTGGTGGACGACTTCGCCCACCATCCGACCGCGGTCGACAAGACCCTCGGCGCGCTGCGTCAGCGCTTTCCGGGGCGGCGGATCGTGGTGCTCTTCGAGCCGCGCAGCCTGACCGCCGGCCGGGCCTTCTTCTTCGCCCCCTACCGCCAGGCCTTCGCCGGCGCCGACCGGGTGCTCTTCGCGCCGACCTTCCATCTCGGCCGCCTGGCTCCCGAGGATCGTCTTGACTTCGCCGCCCTCGCCGCGGAGATCACGGCGGCCGGCGTCCCGGCGACCCTCTGCGAGACCACGGACGAGGTCTTCCGCCGCGCTCTCGACGAAGCGCAGGAGGGGGACGTGCTGGTGACCATGTCGTCCGGCTCGTTCGAGGGCATGCCGCACCGGTTGGCGGAGGCCCTGGTCGCCGAGGCCATCACCCGGGGTTGAGGGCCCTCTCCAGCACGCGCCCCGGCGGCAGCTCCGGCAGCAGTAGGGCGTCGCGGGCCGCGCCGAGGACCGCCTCTTCGGGAGCGAGACCGATGAGCTCGGTCTCGACGACCCGGGCGCCGAGGGCTTCCGCCTCGCGCCGCACCCGGTCCAGCGCCGCGAGAAGCGGTGTCTGCCGGTAGTCGACCAGGTTCATGCTGACCTGGGCCCGGCCGCGGCGGGCGAGGAAGAACCCCAGAGCGCGCACCGCCGGCAGGCCCCCGCTCGACTCGCGGACCCGGCGCGCCACGGCCCGCGCGACCTCCGCGTCCGCCGTGTCGAGCACGGCGTTGAAGGCGATCAGAAAGAAGCGCGCGCCGATCACGGTCACCCCGGCGGTGGGATGGACCAGCGCCGGCCCGAAGTCGGGTGCCCAGGCGGGATCGGCCAGCCTGGCCGCGAAGCCCTCGAACTGGCCGCGCCGGATGACCGCCAGGCGGCGGCGCTCCGGTATCCGCGCCGCCCGCTCGTAGAGGTAGACCGGCAGCCCGAAGCGCTCGGCCACCGCGCGGCCGAGGCGCTCGGCGGCGGCCACGGCCTCCTCCATCGGCGTCTCGCCCAGGGGGACGAACGGGGTCACGTCCACCGCTCCCACCCGCGGATGGACCCCCTCGTGCCGTCGCAGGTCGATCTCGGCGAGGGCGGTCTCATAGAGGGAGAGGAGCGAGCGATGGAGCCCTTCGGCGTCGCCGGCCAGGGTCAGCACGGTCCGGTTGTGGTCGGGATCGGACGAGACGTCGAGGAGCCGCACCCCCGGACCCGACGCCGCCGCGGCCGCGAGCCGGGCGATCACCTCGGGCCGCCGCCCCTCGCTGAGATTGGGAACGCACTCCAGGGAGTCCACAGGCCTTTCCGTCCTCGTTCGTTCTCGTTCGTCCGTGCTCGTCCTTGTCCGTCCGCGCGGTCCCTGCTAGGATACCTCGCGATTTCTACAGCTCCGAAAGTCTTCCCAGAGATGAGTTACGCCGGCAATCCGTCCCTCTCGCGCGACGTCCAGCAGAGGGTCCACGACACCTTCGAGCAGACGCTCAACCTCGCCGCCGAGGGGAGCCGCCAGGAGGCGCTCCTGGGTTGCGACTTCGTCCTGCGCATGGACCCGCAGTTCGAGCCGGCCCGCCGGCTCCAGGACCGGCTGCGGGCGTCCGCCGGGGCGATCGTGGACCTCGACGACCTGCGTCCCTCGGCCCCCCCGATCACCGCTCCTCCCGACCTCTTCGCCAGCCTCGACGGCCTCGGCCTCGAGCTGCCCGACCTGCCGCCCGAGAGCTTCGCGCCCGATCTGCACGCGGAGATCCGCGTCCTGGTCGAGCAGCACCAGTTCCAGGAGCTGATGAGCCTGGCGCAGAAGCACGGCCCGGCCATCGCCGCCGATCCGGAGCTGCAGGGCCTCCTCCAGGTGGCGCAGGAGCGGATGGAGGCGGAGCCCTACGTGCAGAAGTTCGCCGGCCAGGCGCGGGCGGCTCTCCAGGCCGGCCAGACCGGCGAGGCCTCCCGCCTGCTCGACAAGGCCCGCTCGCTCGATCCGAGCCATCCGGCCCTGGCCGGCCTGGAGGCCTCGCTCCGCAGCCAGGATGGGACGACGATTCCGGTGCCCCTGATGGACCTCGGCGCGATCCCGGCGGAAATGGCCGGCTTCGACCTGAGCTTCGACTCCCCGTCTCTGGATCTCGGTGCGGACACCGACAGCGATCCCCGCATCCAGCAGCTCCTCGACGAGGGGCAGCGCGCCTTCGAGCAGGGCGATCCCCAGGGCGCCATCGACGCCTGGTCGCGGATCTTCCTCATCGACATCGACCACCCGGAGGCGGCGCGCCGCATCGACCAGGCGCGCAAGCTCAAGGCCGAGTCCGAGCGCCAGGTGGAGGAGATCTTCCACGACGGCGTGGCGCGCCTCGAAGCCGGGGATATGGACGGGGCCCGCCAGATCTTCCAGCAGGTCCTGGACGTCCAGCCGGGCTATTCCGCGGCCCGCGAGTACCTGCAGCAGATCGAGGCCGGGACGCCGCCCGTCGTCTCCCGCTCCGCCGGACCCTCCGGAGCGCCCTCCGTGGCCGCCTCCGCGGCCTCCGCCGCCGACTCCCTGATGCCGATGGAGACCCTCGGCCCGCTCGACGATCTCAAGGAAGAGATCCTGGTCCCCCCCGATCCGAGCGAGCTGGCGGCGGCCGAACGGAAGGCCGCGCCCAAGGGGGGCAAGGTCCGCGCGGGCCGCGCCCGCCAGAGGTTCGCGCTGGTGGGGAGCCTGGTCCTCCTGCTCGTCCTGGCCGGCGGCTGGTACGTGTTCCAGAACCGCGACCAGTTCTTCCCCAACTCCCAGACCGAAGGGGGAGCGGGAGGCCCCAGCGCCGATCCCATCGCCCGCGCCCAGGCCCTCCACGACGCGGGCAAGACGGCGAACGCCATCTCGCAGCTCCGGCGCCTGGCGCCGTCCGATCCGCAGTACCAGCAGGCCCAGGCCCTGATCGCGCAGTGGGAGGCCGCTTCGGCACCCAAGCCCGGAGGGCCACCCGTCGCGGCGGTCCCGGCCACGACTCCTGCCCCCGTCATCCCGGCGCCCCAGGCCGCCCTGCTCAACGCGGCCCACCAGGCCCTCTCCGAGGGGAGCCGTCTGCGGGCGGTGGAGTATTTCGAGCAGGCGGCGCAGATGGGCAAGCTGCTGCCGGAGGAGACCGCCCTCCTGGAGGGAGCCCGCCAGCAGCTCCAGCCCCTCTCCCGGCAGATCGACCTCTTCCACCAGCACGAATGGGACTTCATCCTGAACGACCTCTGGCGGATGCACGAGGCCAACCCGGGCGACCGCGACGTGACGCGGTTGATCGTGGATTCCTATTACGACCTCGGCATCCGCGACCTGCAGCGCTCGGATCCCGCCAAGGCCGCGGAGAAGTTCAAGGAAGCCGCCCGCCTGGCACCGGACGACACGCTCCTGCAGCGGCACTACCAGTTCGCGCAGACGTACCAGGAGCGGCCGAAGGACCTTCTCTACCGGATCTACGTCAAGTACCTGGCCTTACGATAGTCTGCGACGGTGACCATGCGACGCCCGGACGAAGAAACCGAGGACCAGCTCCTGTTCGATCTCCCGCTCGATCCCGCGGCCGCGCGCAATGCCCAGACGAGGGAGACGCGGCGGACCCCGGTCCGGCCGCGGCCGGAGAGCGCACCTGCTCCAGCCCCCGCGCCTCCGCGCCCCCTCATGGTCCACGAGGGCGGGGAGGCCGACGAGCTCACGGAGGAGGCGCCGGCCGCGGCGCGCGCCGGTCTCGGCAGCCGGCTGGCCGCCGGCGCGGCAGACCTGCTGGTGCATGCCGCGGTCCTGATGATCGCGCTCATCGGGACCCGCCTCCTGGGGGTGCGCGCCACCCTCGCGGACGCTCCGGCGCTCGGCCTGTTCCTCCTCGCCTTCTCGTTCCTCTACACCATCGTCCCCCTGGCCTTCTGGGGGCATACGCTGGGCATGGCCTGGACCGGTCTCACCGCGCAGAACCGGGACGGCGAGCCGCTCACCTTCGATCAGACCGCCCGCCGCTGGCTCGGCGGAGTCCTGACGCTGGCCGCCGCCGGCCTGCCGCTCCTCCTCGCCCTCGGAGGGCGCTCCCTGGCCGACCTGCTCAGCGGCTCGGTGACCTGGTCGGAAAGCGGAGGCGAAGGGCCCGAGCCGGAAGCGGCCTAGCGGCTCCGCCACACCCCCCACGCCATCCACAGATTCCCCACCAACGCCGCCACCGCGAAGGCCAGCAGCGGCCGGCCCCCCGGCCAGAGCGCGGCGACGCCGCCGAGCTGGAAGAGGATGCCGCAGGCGCGCAGCGGCGGGAAGGCGAGCCCGCCGAGCATGAAGAAGGAATGTCCGAGGACGAGGAGCCAGAGCCCGGGGAGCGCCCAGGCGAGATCCTGCCAGAGGAGGAAGATCGACAGCGCCACGGCCACCAGGGAGAGGTTCCCCTGGATGTGCAATACCCAGGCGGCCAGCGGCGTGCTGCCGGTCGCCCCGCCGGAGCGGAAGAGCGCCACCATCTCGACCGCTCCCCCGAGGAGGATCGCCCCCGACCAGAGGAAGAGACCGTAGGCGAACCCGCCGGCCCGGAGCGCGAAAGGCGTCAGCACGGCCGCCGCGGGCAGCACGACCGCCCAGGCGAGCCACGACCAGGGCGAGCGGAGGAACGGCTGGCTGGCGGCGCGGAAGCGCACCCGCACCGGCTCGAGATCGTCTTCGCCGGTGCGGGTGGGGGTAAAGAGCGGTTCGTATTCGGAGGGGGTCACCGGTTGGCGTTCGCGATCCGTTCCAGCACGCGGGCGCGCTGCTCGGCCCGCTGCCGGGTTGCCATCTCGGCCTCGCCGCCGGCGGCCGGCAGGGCGCGGACCTCTTCGCGGGCACGCTCGGCGGCCGCCCGGTCGACCTCGGCGACCGGCCTCGCCTGCTCGGTGAGCAGGGTCAGCCGGTTCTCGACCATCTGGGCGAAGCCGCCGTCGACGAAGAAGGCCTGCTCCCCCTCGGCGGTCTTGACCCGCAGGACGCCGACCCCGAGCTTGTAGAGGAGCGGCGCGTGGTTTTTCAGGATGCCGACCTCGCCGTCGTGCGCCGGGAAGGCGACGAAGGTGGCGTCGGCCTCCAGCACGGCGCGCTCCGGAGTGATGACGCTGCAGTGGAACGTATTGGTCGCCATCGTGTCGCCCGTCCGGGCTCAGGCCGCCGCCAGGCGCTCCGCCTGGGCCGCCGCGTCCTCGATCGCGCCGACGTACATGAAGGCCTGGTCCGGCAGGTGGTCCCACTTGCCGTCGCAGAGCTCTTCGAAGGAGCGGATGGTGTCCTCGCGCGAGCAGTAGATGCCGGGCAGGCCGGTGAACTGCTCGGCGACGAAGAACGGCTGCGACAGGAAGCGCTCGATCTTCCGGGCGCGGCGGACGATCACCTTGTCCTCCTCGGACAGCTCGTCGACGCCCAGAATCGCGATGATGTCCTGCAGGTCCTTGTAGCGCTGCAGGACCTGCTGCACCCGGCGCGCCACCTTGTAGTGCCGCTCGCCGATGTACTCCGGCGCGATGATGCGGCTGCTGGAGGCGAGCGGATCGACCGCCGGGTAGATGCCCTTCTCGGAGATGCTCCGCTCCAGGTTCACCGTGCTGTCGAGGTGGGTGAAGGCGGTCGCCGGCGCCGGGTCGGTGTAGTCGTCGGCGGGCACGTAGATCGCCTGGATGCTGGTCACCGCGCCGCGGTTCGTCGAGGTGATCCGCTCCTGCAGCTCGCCCATCTCGGTGCCCAGCGTCGGCTGGTAGCCCACCGCGGACGGCATGCGGCCGAGGAGCGCCGACACCTCGGAGCCCGCCTGCGAGAAGCGGAAGATGTTGTCGATGAAGAGGAGGGTGTCGACGCCGGTCTGGTCGCGGAAGTACTCGGCCATGGTGAGCGCCGAGAGGGCGACGCGGAGACGGGCTCCCGGCGGCTCGTTCATCTGCCCGAAGACCATCACGGTCTGGTCGATGACGCTCTTGCCGGTGTCGCCGATCTTCGCCTCCTGCATCTCCAGCCAGAGGTCGTTCCCCTCGCGGGTGCGCTCGCCGACGCCGGCGAAGCAGGAGTAGCCGCTGTGGAAGCGGGCCAGGCGCGCGATCAGCTCCTGGATGATGACCGTCTTGCCGACACCCGCGCCGCCGAAGAGGCCGGCCTTGCCGCCGCGCACCAGCGGGCAGAGCAGGTCGATGACCTTGATGCCGGTCTCGAACAGCTCGGTTTTGGAGGACAGGATGTCGAAGTCGGGCGGCAGGCTGTGGATCGGCCGGCGCTCGGCGGTGGTCACCGGGCCGCGCGCGT
Organism: Thermoanaerobaculia bacterium; assembly: GCA_035637095.1. Taxonomy (GTDB): domain Bacteria; phylum Acidobacteriota; class Thermoanaerobaculia; order Multivoradales; family UBA5704; genus UBA5704. The sequence continues at coordinate 12,990 of DASPXX010000305.1, read as the reverse complement.
CGATCGGCTCGCCGACCAGGTTGAACACGCGGCCGAGCGTCTCGACGCCGACCGGGACCGTGACCGGGGAGCCGGTGTCCAGAATGGCGGCGCCGCGCTGCAGGCCGTCGGTCGAGCCGAGGGCGACGGCGCGCACGCGGCCGCCGCCCAGGTGCTGCGCGACCTCGCACCACAGGGTCTCCTGAAACGTATCGCCCAGCACCGTACGGGTGACGTCGACCTTGAGAGCGTTGTAGATCCCCGGCAGCTTGTCCTCGGCGAAATGCGCGTCGAGGGTCGAGCCGATGACCTGCGTGATCTTTCCGTAGTTGCCGTTTTCCATCGTATTTCCTCAGAGGACGATCAGGACAGGGCGTTGGCGCCGCCCACGATGTCCAGGAGCTCCATGGTGATCTGGGTCTGCCGGGCGCGGTTGTACTCCCGGGTCAGGGATTTGATCATGTCGGCGGCGGCGTCGGTGGCGGCCTTCATGGCCACCATGCGCGCCACCTGCTCGGAGACCGTCGCGTCGTTGAACGCCTGGAACAGCCGCACGCGCACGGTCGCCGGCAGCAGCTCGTCGAGGAGCTGCTTCGGATCGGGAGAGAATTTGTACTGCACCGGCGACGACGCCCCGCCGGTACCGGATGCGCCGGTCGCGTCCGGAGACAAGGGCAGGAGCTGCACCACCGCCGGCCGCTGCACGCCCGCCGAGACGAACCGCATGTAGGCCACGTGCACGGAGGAGATCTCGCCGCGGATGAAGCGGTCCATCAGGGCGTTGGCGATCGGCTCGACCTGCTCGAAGCGCGGCTTGTCGCCGATCGTCGTCGTCTGCTCGGCCATGGCGCGGCGGAGGAACCGGAAGAACGAGACGCCCTTCTTGCCCACCATGTGGACGTCGGTGGCGACGCCCGCCGCCTGCTGCCGGTCCAGGTGCTCGATTGCGGCGCGCAGCACGTTGGAGTTGTAGCCGCCGGCGAGACCCCGGTTGCTGGTGAGGACCACAAGGGCGGAGCGGGGGGCGTCGTTCGTCTGCAGCAGCGGATGCTCCACGTCCCCCGCCGCCCGCGACAGATCGGCCACCAGCTCGGCCAGCTTCTCGGTGTACGGCTTGGTCGCCATGGCGCGGTTGAATGCCGCCTGGAACCGGGCGGTGGCGATGAGCTGCATCGTCCGCGTGATCTTGCGGATGTTGCGCACCGCTTTGCGCCGCTTGACCAGTACTCTGCGATTGGCCATCGTCAACCGTCCTTGCCGCCGCTCAGGCCGCAGCCTTCGCGTGCGTCTTGAAGTCGCGGATGACGCCGCGGATCTTCTCCATCAGCTCCTTCGACAGGTCGCGGGTGCGGTCGAGCTCCTCGTAGATCTCCGGGTGCTCGTTGCGGACGTGATCGAGGAGAGCCGCCTCGAACTTGAGCACCTCGCCGACCGGCAGGTCGTCGAGGAAGCCGTTGGTCCCGGCGAAGATCGAGATCACCTGCTCGTTGACGTTGTAGGGCCGGTACTGCGGCTGCTTGAGCAGCTCGACCATCCGCTGGCCGCGGTCGAGCTGGCGCTGCGTCGCCGGATCGAGCTCGGTGCCGAGCTGGGCGAACGCCTCCAGGTCGCGGAAGGCCGCGAGGTCGAGGCGGAGCGTGCCGGAGACCCGCTTCATCGACCTCCGCTGCGCGTTGCCGCCCACCCGCGAGACCGAGATACCGACGTTGATGGCGGGCCGCACCCCGGCGAAGAACAGGTCGGGCTCCAGGTAGATCTGGCCGTCGGTGATCGAGATCACGTTGGTCGGGATGTAGGCCGAGACCTCGCCTTCGAGCGTCTCGATGATCGGCAGCGCGGTCATCGAGCCGCCGCTGTCCGGGAACTTGTGCACGCGGTAGCCGTCCTTGTCATCCAGGGTCGCGAGCCAGGCTTCCGCCTTCTCCTTGCCGTGCGGGCGGTGGAACAGGCCGTGGACGTCGTCCGGCCGCTCCCCGGCCGGCGCCTCCAGCCCCTGCGGGTGCTGCCTAACCAGCGCGCGGTCGGTGCTCTCGGCCGGCGTGTCCTTGGGGACGATGCCGAACTCCTCGCGCAGCTTGACGCTCCTCTCCAGAAGGCGCGAGTGGAGATAGAACACGTCGCCCGGGTACGCCTCGCGGCCCGGCGGCCGGCGCAGCAGGAGCGAGAGCTGGCGGTAGGACTGCGCCTGCTTCGACAGGTCGTCGTAGACCACCAGCGTCGCCCGGCCCTCGCCGTACATGAAGTACTCGGCCATCGCCGCGCCCGCGTAGGGGGCGATGTACTGGAGCGGCGAGGGGTCGGCGGCCGAGGCCGAGATGACGATCGTGTAATCGAGGGCGCCGTGCTCGCGGAGGCGATCGATCAGACCGACCACCGTCGACTCCTTCTGGCCGATCGCGATGTAGACGCAGATCACGTCGCCGCCCTTCTGGTTGAGGATCGCGTCCAGGGCCACGGCGGTCTTGCCGGTCTTCCGGTCGCCGATGATCAGCTCGCGCTGGCCGCGGCCGATCGGGATCATGGCGTCGACCGCCTTGACGCCGGTCTGGAGAGGCTCGTTCACCGGCTGCCGCTCGGCGATGCCCGGCGCCTTGAACTCCAGCGGCCGGCGGTGCGGCGTTTCGATCACACCCTTGCCGTCGAGCGGGCGGCCGAGCGGATCGACCACGCGGCCGATCAGCGCCGGACCGCAAGGGACCGACAGCAGCTCGCCGGTGCGGCGCACCTCGTCCCCCTCGCGGATCCCCAGGTAGTCGCCGAGGACGACCGCGCCCACCGAGTCCTCCTCGAGGTTGAACACCTGGCCGAAGGCACCGTTCTGGAACTCCAGACGCTCGCCGGCCATGGCGCCGGTGAGCCCATAGATCCGCGCGATGCCGTCGCCGACTTCCAGGACCTTGCCCACCTCGGACAGGTCGATGTCGGTGCGGTAACGGCGGATCTCCTCCGTGATGACCGACGCGATCTCGTCGACTTTGAATTTCATGAACGCTCCTCAACTACTCAGAAGTATAGGCAGCGGTCCCGCGGTGGATCTCTTCCGAGGCGCGTCGCTCCAGGGCGGCGCCGAGATCCTTGAGGCGCGAGGCCACACTGGTATCGATCTTCTTGCCGGCCACCTCGACCACCATGCCGCCGATCACGGCCGGATCGACCTTCTCGAACAGGGTCGGCTTGCGGCCGGTGAAGCCGGCCAGGGAATCGCTCAGCCGGGCGCGCAGCTCTGCGGTCAGGGGAACGGCGGTGCGGACGAAGACGTCCACCTGGCCGCGCCGGTCGCGGAGCTCCTGCCGGTACGCCTCGGCGATCGCCCGCAGCGAGCCGAGACGGCCCTTGCGGTGGATGATCTGCAGCGCATCGACCAGCAGGTCGCTGGCGCGGCCGCGGAAGACCTTCTCGATCGTCCTACCGCGGGCCGTCTTGTCGACCAGGGGGCTGCCGAAAAGCTCCTCGAGCTCCGGGTGGCCCTCCAGGTAGTGCGCCAGCGCGGTTAGCTCGTCCAGCAGCTCGTCGGCGTTCCCCTGCTCGTCGGCCAGGTCCAGCAAGGCCTTGGCATAGAGACGGCCGAGGCCGAGATTGCGATCATCGACTCTCGCCATGGTCCGGGCCCTCCGCTCACGCCACCCGTTGCGGCCGGGGAGCGGCGTTGATGGCGGCGATCGACTCGGCGATCAGACGCTCGTGGTCCTGCGGTCCGAGCTCCTTGCCGACGATCCGCGTCGCCATGTCGGTGGCGAGCCGCGCGGACAGTGAATAGAGCTCCTTGGTCGCCGTATCGGTGGCGATCTGGATCTCGCGGCGCGCCCGCTCGATCATGCGGTCCGCCTCCTTGTGCGCGTCCTCCTCGATCCGGCGCTTGACCACGTCGGCGTCGCGGCGTCCCTCGTCGACGATGGCGCTCGCCTCGGTGCGGGCCGAAGCCAGCTTCTCCTCGTACTGGCGCAGGCGCGCCTCCGCCTCATCGCGGTCCCGCTTCGCCTTCTCCAGCGACTCGAAAATGAAATTCTCGCGCGCCTGGAGATTGCTGAGGATCGGGCCCCACGCGTACTTGCCAAGGACGAACAGCACGCCGGCGAAGATGATGAGGGTCCAAATGGCGGGGCCGACGTCACCGGCGAAGGGGTTGAGGGCGCCGCCTTCGGTGTGCCCCCCTTCCTGAGCCGCCACCGGCGCTGCCCAAAGCATCAGGGCAACCACCAGAGTGACCAGCGTTGCCAGAAGTCTCTGGATCATCACTTGAGGACCGCCATCATGCAGATGATGACCGCGAACAGCGTGACGCCTTCGATGAGAGCCGCAGTGATGATCATCGCCGTGCTGATCTGACCCGTAGCCTCGGGCTGGCGCGCGATCGCCTCGACGGCGCTGCCGCCGATGCGGCCGATGCCCAGGGAGCCGCCGATGATCACCAGGCCGGAGCCGATCGCGCCGCCCGCCCAGGCGAGGTTGTTCGACGCCGCCACCGTGGTCCCGCCGGCTTCCTGCGCGTGGGCCGGAGCCACCGACGCGAACATCGTCACGAATCCAACACAGATCATCAGAAGCGCGATCCTGGCCGTTCTCTTGCTCATCTCGATCAATCCTTTCGTCGTGTTTAAAAGATCAGTGGTGCGCCGCCGCCCCTTCGGCGTGGTGCTCGTCGCCATGATGGAAGACCACCGACTGGCCGATGAACAGCGTCGTGAGGAACGTAAAGATGTACGCCTGCAGGAAGGCGACGAAGATCTCCAGCATGTTGACCGCCACGCTGCCGAGGACGACCGGGATGGCGATGCCGAGCCCGCCCGCGGCCCCCATCGCGGCAGCGCCCATGGTAATGAAGCTCAGCAGCACGGCGAGCAGCACGTGCCCGGCCAGCATGTTGGCGAAGAGACGGATGGCGAGAGCTGCCGTCTTCGCCAGCGTGCCGATGATCTCTACCGGGATCAGGAGCGGCGCCAGCCAGACCGGCCCCGGCATGAAGTGCGCGAAGTACTGCTTCCCGCCCAACCGGATGCCGTTGACCACCATCATGGAGAGCGTCAGGAGCGCCAGCGTCCCGGTCACCCAGATGTTGCCCGTCGCCGTGCCGCCGATGTGCACCTTGGCCACCCCCATCAGCGCGGCGATCGGCAGGAGGCCCAGCAGGTTGTTCACCAGGACGAAGAAGAACGCCGTCCAGATGTACTTGATGAAGCGGTCGGTGTGCTCGCCCAGGCTCGGCTCCGCGACGTTCTTGCGCAGGTACTCGCAGACCGCCTCGATGAAGTTGGCGAACCCGGTGGGGACCAGCCGGCCGACCGCGTCCGTGGACTTCCGGCGCCGCACCAGCACCGGCACCAGGAGGACCAGCAGCAGGCCGGCCAGGATCAGGATCACGATCTGGTCGGACAGCAGGGTGATCTTCCCCGCCGGGGTCAGCGGACCCAGATGCGCCGGCCGCTGCACCAGCGGATGCTGGATCACGTGCTCGAGCGGGTTGGCTGCCAACAGAAATGCGAGCATCATCGAGTCTCCACGTCTCCCATCGTTCGTCCGGTCTTCATCCGGCCTGCCCGGCGCCCTGCACCCAGCGCACGGCGTACCAGGCGTCGACCCCCAACAGGGCCGCGTAACTGATCCCGATCCACAAAAGCAGCGGGACCGTTGCGAGTCGGCCGCTCAGCCCGGCGGCGATCCCGAAGACCACCGCGGCGAGCAGCCGCGCCGCCATCGCGCCCATGACGACCGCCACCGGGCCTGCCGGCGTCCGGCCCCGGATCAGGGCGACCGGCAGACCGCCGAGGGCGGAGGACAGGAAGCCGATGAGGCATCCCGCGATCAGGGCGGGGAGGCCGTCCTCCCCTGCCAGCCTCCGGGTCGGCACGAAGCCGATCGTCCCGAGGGCCACCGTGACCACCGCCGCCCAAGCCAGGAACCGCGCATATCCGGCGGCCGGCTTCGCGGGAGCGGTCATCGCTGGTTTCTGGTTGCGAGCAGCGACTGACGAATCAGGTTGTACATTCCGCCGACGAGCCCCAGCACGGCGCCCACGAGCATGCCCTTGGGCGCGGTCCCGAAATGGCGGTCCCACCAGTAGCCGACCAGCATGAACGCTCCGACCGCGGCGACCAGCTCGAATCCGATCCCGGCCAGCCGGGTCCAACCCGTCCGTCCGGCACCCGTGCCGCTGGCGCTCCCTCTGGAATCGTCGGCCATGGCTCCCAGGGGTCCAGGACCCCGTACCTCTCCTCGGCGGGCGCAGCATACCAGCCTTCCACCCGAGGTTCAAGGGAGCTTGTGACTTTTTTCACAAAGTGCCGGAGGGGGGCCTACTCCGCCAGCACCACCAGCGGCGAGGGCTTGCGCTCGGGAACGTCGAGCGGCACTCGGATGTCGCGATCGAGGATCTCCTGCTGCCGCGAGGCCATGCCGGCCAGGCTGATCCCCGCGAGGATGCGGTCGACCGCCTCCTTGACCTCCAGGAGGACCTCGCGGATGGCGCAGTGCTCGGGACCGACGTCGATCGTGCAGGGGAGAGAGAGGATCTGGTCGATCGGTGTGGTCTGCCCTTCGAGGGTGAGCAGGATCTGGCGGAGCGAGATCTGGGCGGCCGGCCGGCTGAGCGCGTGCCCGCCCTGCGGACCGCGGTTGGACAGGATCAGCCGCTCCTTCGAGAGGAGGGCCAGGATCTGGCGCAGATACGGCTCCGGAATCCCCTGGTGCTGGGCGATCTCGTGGCTGGTGACCGGGCCCTTGTCGGAATGCATGGCGATGTACAGCATGGCCCGGATACCGTACTCCCCTTTGGTCGAAATCTTCATGGCGGGTGGCGGCCAGTCTAGCACAGCCCCGGACGGCTCTCGACACGGCCGGGCGCCAGGAGGATCGGCAGGCGCGACAGATCGCGCAGGTCGCCGCTGCCGCGGACGCGGTCGAGATGGAGCGCGCGCAACCCCGCGCCGAGAGCTCCCTCCACGTCCTCCAGGCGGCCGTCGCCGATGTGCAGCGCCGAGCCCGGCGGCACCCGCAGGCGGGAGACCGCATGCAGGAAGATCCGGCGGTCCGGCTTCTCGACCCCGACGGCCGAGGAATAGACGATCGCATCGAAGAACCGGGCGAGATCGAGCCGCTCCAGCAGCTCGGGAAGGCGCGGGTCCCAGTTGCTGACCACGCCCAGCCGGAGCCCCGCGCCGCGCAGGGCTGCGAGCACGCCGGCGACTTCCGGGTAGACCTCCCACGCCTCGGGCGTCGCGAAGCGGTGGAAGAGCTCGGCGGCGGCGAAGGGTGACGGCGGAGGAGCGTCCAGATGCTCGCAGAACCGTTCGAGGAAGCGCTTCCACCAGCCGCGCGGCCCTGCCGGGTGGGCGGTGAAGCGGTCGCGCCCCGGATCGGACAGGCACGCGAGCTCCTGCCAGACCTCGCGCACCAGTCGCCCCGCCTCCTGCGGGTCGACCGCGATGCCATGGCGGCCGAGGACCTCGGAATAGAAAGTTCCCAGGCGCGGTGAGTGGATCAGGGTGCCGGTGACGTCAAAGGTGAGAGCTCGGATCATGCGCACCCTCCGGCTCCAGGATACTCCATCTGATCCCATGCCCCTCTCCCCGACCCTCTCCCCACGGGGAGAGGGGGAACCCCGGCGGGCGCCGGCCGCTGTGATAGTTTCCGCGCGATGTCTCCCCTGACGAGGTCCGCCCTCGCCCTGCTCCTCTTCTCGGGCTGGCTGGCCCTGCTCTTCGCCGGCCTCGCCGGAGGGGGAGCGGTCCACCTGCTGCTGGCCGGGGCGGCGGTGGTGTTTCCGTGGAAGGCGCTGCGGTAGGCCCTCACCCCCAGCCCCTCTCCCGCAAGCGGGCGAGGGGAGAAGGTTAGCCAAAGAACTTCCCGATACCCAGGACCCTCTAACCCACACCCCTCTCCCGCTCGCGGGAGAGGGGCCGGGGGTGAGGGCCTACGGGCCGAGTGCCACCACAGGGTTGGTGAGAACCCCGACTCCCGGAATCTCCACCTCCAGCCGGTTGCCCGCCACCAGCGGACCGACGCCGGCCGGTGAGCCGGTCAGAATGACATCGCCCGGCTCCAGGGTCATGATCGTCGCCGCATATCTAATAAGGTCGAGGATCCCCCAGGTCATGTCGCGCGCCTGGCCGCGCTGGCGCTCCTGGCCGTCCACCCGGGTGACGACCTCCAGGTCTTCCAGATCCAGATCGGCGCCGGTCCGGATCGCCGGACCCAGGGGGCAGAAGGTGTCGAACGACTTGGCACGGGCGAAGGTGGGGTCCTTCCTCTGCAGGTCGCGGGCGGTGACGTCGCAGGCGGCGGTGACGCCGAGCACGGCGCGGCGGGCGGCCTCAGAGGAAGCCCCCCGCCGTACCTGCGCGCCGAGCACCACGGCGATCTCGCCCTCGTGCTCGACCCGCTCGCTCTCCGGCGGCAGCACCACGGCCTCGCCCGGGCCGATCACGGACGACGGCGCCTTGAGAAAGATCACCGGCTCGGCCGGCATGGGATTGGCGAGCTCCTTCACGTGCTCCTTGTAGTTGCGCCCGATCCCCACGATCTTCGCCCCGCGGAAGAAGGGAGCGAGGGCGCACGCCGGACGCTCGACCGCGTCCCCGAGAACCCAACCGGCGGCCGGAGTCCGCAGCGGATCGGAGAGCAGGCCATGGAGAGGACCGTCGGGCGTCGCGGAGACCGCCCAGCTGTCGGTGCCGATGCGATGGAGGAACATGCGGGCCATTCTATCCGCGGCGCGGGCCATCCGCTCCGAGGTGCGGGCGGTCCGCTCCACGGTGCAAGCCGTCCGCTCCGTGGTCCGAGCGGTCCGCTCCGGGAAGCGGGCGTCCGCTCCCCGGTCTGGGCCATGCGCAGCGCGGTGCGGGCGGTCCGCACCGAGGAACGGCCGACCCGCTCCGCGGTCGCCGCCGTCCGCTCCGGGAAGCGAGCGCCCGTTCCGCGGTCCGGACCGCCCGCACCGCGCTGCGGATGGCTCTTATGAGGTTACGCGTATGCCGAGTCGTGATCGGGATGGAGAGAAACGAGCCGCGGGCCAGACGAGTCTGAGCGGGGGTTCCACGCACCCGGCTCTTGGATGCCCCAGTCGCCTCTCATGGCACCGGATTCGCAGTCCAGCCAGGCCGATGCCGTCACTCGACAACGAGATCCGCGCCTATTACCGCCGCATCCTGCCGTTCTTCGATCGCGAGCTCGCGGACCGCGGCGATGAGAGCTTCTGGACGTGGGCGGCGAGCGCGCCCCGGGGATGCCGGGTTCTCGAGCTGGGCGCCGGCACCGGCCGCGCCACCGCGTTCCTCGCCCGCACGGCCGACCGGGTGGCGGCCGTCGATCTCTCGGCCGATCTGATCGCTGCCGCCCGCCGGCGGCTCGCCCGCGTTGCCAACGTCCACCTGCTGGTCGCCGACATGCGCGAGCTCGCCCTGCGGACGGAGATGGATCTGGTGGTGGCGGTCGACGATCCGTTCGTCCACCTGACCCTCGACGCGGACCGCGAGCGGGCGTTTGCCACGGCGGCCCGCCATCTCGCGCCGGGGGGACGCTTCCTGCTCGACGCGGCCTGGCTGCCGCCGCAGCAGAGGAACGCGGCGGGCCGCCCCGGCGGGCTCGTTCTCGAACGCTCGGGCCGCGGCGCCCTGCGGGTGCGGGAGACCTGGCGCTGTGATCCCGAGACCCGCCTCTGTACCGCCAGGTTCCAGTACAGCGTCCGGCGCCGGACGGTCGAGAACGCCTCCTTCGCCGCCCGCCTCTGGTCGATGGACGAGGTGGAGGAGCGCTCCCGCGCCGCCGGTCTCCGGGTGACCCGGCTCTGGGGCGACTACGACCGCCGGCCGTGGGACCGGTCGACCTCCTTGCGCCTGCTGGTCGAGATGCGCGGGTAAACCTTCCTCCCCGGATCTTCGTCTATCCTTACGGTCAACCCCTTCGGGTGTGAGGAGGCGTTCCATGGCGAGCGAGCCGGTGCCGCAGGTCGATCTCGAACAGGAAGTTCCGGCGGGGCCGGGCCGCTGGCGCCGGTTCCGCGCCGGAGCAGTCCGGCTCTGGGAGACGATCCAGCCGGGACCGGGGGTGCGCCGAGGCGCCGCCTGGGGGATCGCCGCCGCGGCTGCGCTCATCGCCGCCTTCGTCGGGATCTGGTTTCATCCCGGGTTCGGACCCGTGCTGGACCTTCCGGCCGGCATCCTTCTCGCGCTCCTCGTCGGCGCTCTGCTCGGCCTGTGCCTGATCCTGGCCGTCAGGCTGCTCGATCTGCTCCCGCGGTTCATCGGGTGGGTCGGGTTCGGCGCCCTGGGAGTGCTGGTGTTTGTGGCTCTCAAGGGTTTCGGCCTTCCCTCCGAGCTCGGCATCGTCACAGCCCTGGGGATCGCCGCCGCCGAAGCGGTCCTCGGCGGCTCCCTGGTCCTCCTGCGGCGAGGCCGCGAGCTCCGGCCCGCGCGGCGCACGGTGCTGGCAGTCCTGGCCCTGGCCGCGGTGGCCGCCAATGTCTGGGTCCTCTGGTGGCTCGCCGGCCGGGGCAGCACCGAGCATCTGGTGAAGCCCCGGTGGCCCGATCCGGTCCGCGTCGCGCCCCTCGCCGCCGCCGATCCGTCGCAGCCCGGCCCGTACAAGGTCCTCTCCCTGACCTACGGCAGCGGTACGGACCGCCGGCGCGCCGAATTCGGCCGCCAGGCAACCCTCAAGACCACGACCGTGGACGCGACGCCGTTCGTCGACGGCAACGAGGGGTGGACCGTCGACGTGCGCGACTGGTTCTGGGGCTTCGATTTCAAGAAGTTCCCGCGCAACGGCCGCGTCTGGTATCCGGAAGGGCCGGGACCTTTCCCGCTCGTCCTCGTGGTGCACGGCAACCACGACATGGCCGAGTTCTCGGACCCCGGCTACGCCTGGCTCGGCGAGCTCCTGGCCAGCCGCGGCTTCATCACCGTCTCGGTGGACGAGAACTTCTTCAACGGTTTCTGGACCGGAGACCTGGACAAGGAGAACGACGGCCGGGGTTGGCTGCTCCTCAAGCATCTCGAGGTCTGGCGGGAGTGGAACCGTACGCCGGGGAACCCCTTCCACCACAAGGTGGACATGGACCGCATCGCCCTGATCGGCCACTCGCGCGGCGGCGAGGCGGCAGGGATCGCCGCCGCCTTCAACCGCCTTTCGTGCTATCCCGACGACGCCACCGTGCCGCTCGGCTTCAACTTCGGAATCCGCTCGGTCGTCGCCATCGCTCCGAGCGACGGCCAGTACAAGCCCGCCAACAAGCCGATCCCGCTCGCCGATGTGAGCTATCTCGTCCTCCAGGGAGGGCACGACGGCGACGTTTCGGTCTTCCTCGGCGAGCGCCTTTACGAGCGGCTCAAATTCAAGGAAGGCAGCCACTTCAAAGCCGCCCTCTACAGCTACCGGGCCAACCACGGCCAGTTCAACACCGTCTGGGGAGACGCCGACGCAGGCTGGCCCACCTCCGTGATCCTCAATCGCAAGGCGCTCCTCGCCCCCGAGCAACAGCGCCACCTGGGCGCGGTCGCCATCTCCGGCTTCCTCGAAGCGACGCTCCACGACAAACCGGCCTATGAGCGGATGTTCCGCGACCTGCGGAGCGCCCGCGGCTGGCTGCCCGAGGACCTCTACATCAACCGCTTCCAGGATCAGACCTTCCGCGCCGTGATCGATTCCGAGGAGGACGTCGACGTGAGCACGGCCGCGCTCGAAGGCGCCCAGATCGACGGCCGGAATCTCACGCTCTGGAAGCAGAAGGACCTGGCCTTCCGCCAGGGCGAAGGCACGAAGCAGAACCAGGTGGTCTATCTCGGATGGAAACGGACGGGCGGCAAGCCCGCGCCCGCGGCCACCTATGCGGTCAAGCTGCCGCAGGAGACTCCCGCCGACTGGAAGCCGCCGGGCGCAGATTCCCTGCTCGTCTTCTCCCTCGCCGACTCCGGCGACGAAGCGCCCGATCCGAAGGAGAAGGGAAAGGAGAAGGAGAAGAGCGACGCGGAGAAAGAAAAGGAGGCGAAGGAGCGCGAGGCGCGGAAGGACCGGGACAAGAAGCAGGGCAAGGAACCTCTCGACCTCTCGATCGAGCTGGTGGCGGACGGCGGCGCCTCCGTCCGGCTGCCGCTGTCGCGCTTCCGCGCGGTGCCCGTGCCGCTCGAATCGCGCTTCACCAAGCTCCCGGACGAGTCGGACCTCTACGGCGACGCCTGGGAGCCGGTCCTCCAGACGTTCGAGCTGCCGCTCCGCGCCTTCGCCGCGGCGAAGCCCGGCTTCGATCCCGCGGCCCTGCGGGAGATCCGCTTCGTCTTCGACCGCCGGCCGGAGGGGGTGGTGATCCTCGACGACGTCGGCTTCGCGGAGTAGGGAAAAACCACCTCCGCCACCACCCGCGTATAACAGCCTGAGAAGGCAAGCGCTGTCGCTCGGCAGACCGCACCCGGCGATTGCAAGGGCAGGGCTTTGCCAAAGAACGAAAGCCAATCCCGATGAAGCGTTCCCGCGGACTGATCCTCTCGACCTGCGTTCTGGCCCTGGGCCTGGTCGTCCTGCTCGGACAGCGCTGGCTCACGCTGGGCTGGAACGCCTGGCATTACCCGACCGCGGCACCCTCGGCCCGCACCCAGGTTGTCGTCGACGGCGGCCATGCCTATCTCGCGGCTGGCGCCGATGGAATCGAGATCGTCGATGGCTCCACTCAAAAGCGGCTGCGGCTCGTGCCACCGGAAGCTCCGGCGGACCGCATCGACGACCTGGCCATCGCGGATGGTTGGCTGTTCGCTCTGGATGCCACGCCGCCGGGACACCTGATGGCCTATTCGCTGGCGGTCCCGGACCTGCCCTCGCCGTCCGGCGCAATCGTGACGGTTCCGGTCGGTCCGTTCTCGGGTGTTTCCGCGGCGGCGGGCGTGGTGATCGTTTCCGGCGGCACCTCGGAGCTCACGCTGCGTGAATACGATCGCAACGGCCGTTTCGGGACGGATGTGGCGACCGCGGATTTCGGCCGCGGGCAACCCGACGTCGCCTTGCGTCCGGATGGGCGGATGGCGGCCATCT
>DASPXX010000304.1:0-13785 GCA_035637095.1 Thermoanaerobaculia bacterium | reverse complement strand
CTCACCCCCGGCCCCTCTCCCGCGAGCGGGAGAGGGGTGAAAAGCTCCCGCCAGGCGGTCGTCCTTGGCGTCCTTGCTGTCCTTCTGGTCCTTTCCTTCCTGCCCCTCACCGGCATGCTGGCCAGCCGGGCCTCCGAGGTGCCGGTCGTCCGCGCGGAGCGTGGGCTCTTCGCCGTGCGCGTTCCGGCTCAGGGCAACCTGCGGTCGGTGCGGGCCACGCCGGTCTCGGTCCCCGCCGGGGTGCCGGGACCGTTCCGCATCGCCTGGCTGGCCCCGGACGGGGCCCGGGTGCGCGCCGGCGACGTGGTGGTGCGCTTCGACTCGACCGAGCTGGTCAAGCAGCTGGCCGACGCCCGGGACGATGGCGCGAGCTCGACGCTCAAGATCGGCAAGCAGGAGGTCCAGGGCCGCGCCGAGATCGACAAGCTCGACCGCGACTCCGGTCTCGCCCGCGAGGAGCTCGCCGCCGCCAGGCAGTTCCAGAAGAAGGACGAGACCATCTACTCCCGCCACGAGATCATCGAATCGGACATCGATCAGGACCTGGCCAGGGACAAGGCGGAGCATGCGCGCGGCGCCCGCCACACCCGCGAGAAGCTCGACGCGACCGAGCTCCAGCTCCTGTCGATCGAGCGCCGCCAGGCCGAGCTGAAGCGCAACCACGCCGAGCAGGGTCTCCGCGCCCTCGAAGTGACCGCTCCGCACGACGGCGTCCTGATCCTGAAGCGCGACCACCGCGGCGAGCCGGTGCGGGTCGGCGATTCGGTGTGGAACGGCCAGCCCCTGGCCGACATCCCGGACCTGGCGGAGATGGAGGCCGAGGTCTTCGTCCTCGAGGCCGACGCCGGCGGGTTGGCCCCGGGCAAGCGCGCCGCGGTGGTCCTGGAATCGCGGCCGGACGTGGTCTGGCCGGCCGAGATCCGCCGCGTCGACCCTCTCGCCAAGCCGCGCCTGCGCGGCTCGCCGGTGCAGTACTTCGCGGTGACCCTGAAACTCGCGACGACCGATCCCAAGGCGATGAAGCCGGGCCAGCGCGTGCGTGCCACCCTGCTCCTCGAGGAGCGCAAGGACGCCATCGCCGTGCCGCGCCAGGCCGTCTTCGAAGAGGACGGCAAGAAGATCGTCTACCTGCGCCACGGCGCCACGTTCGCCGCGGCCGAGGTCACCCTGGGGCCGGCGAGCCTGGGGCGGGTGGTGATCGAGAAGGGGATCGCGCCCGGCGACGAGGTGGCGCTCATCGATCCCACGCGGCCCGGCCGGGCGCGCGACGACGAGCGCGACGGCGCCGGGTCTGGCGGCGAGACGGCGCCGTCCCCGGGCACGCCGGGAGCCTCGCTGTGAGCCCGCGCGAGGCCCTGCTCTCCGCGACCGACAGCCTGGCCTCGCACAAGCTGCGCTCGGCCCTGACCATGCTCGGCATGATCTTCGGGGTGGGGGCGGTGATCGCCATGCTGTCGATCGGCGAGGGGGCGGAGCGGCAGGCGCTGGGCATGATCGAGCGGCTCGGGCTGCGCAACGTCCTGGTGCGGGCGCGGGAGCTCCCGGAGCAGGAGGCCAAGGAGATCCGCCAGAAGTCGCTGGGGGTCTCCTCCCGTGACGCCGCGGCGATCGCCGAGGCCGTGCCCGGGGTGGAGCTGGTCGCGCCGCGCATCCAGATCGAGCCCTACAAGGTGATCTCGGCGGCCGGCAAGACCACCGCCGCCGTCTACGGCGTCTCCGCCCCGCACGCCGCGCTGGCCCACCTGGAGCTCGCCGAGGGACGCTTCCTCGATCCGCTCGACGAGAAGAGCCATGCCCAGGTGGCGGTGATCGGACCGGGCGTGCGGCGCGACCTGTTCGGCTACGGCCCCGCCCTGGGGCAGGTCCTCAAGGTCAACGACGTCTGGCTGGAGGTGGTGGGCGTGCTCGCTCCGGTGGGGGAGGGCACGAGCTTCCAGGGGGTCCAGATCGGCTCGCTGGCGAGCGAGATCTACATCCCGGTCACCACCGCCGAGCGGAAGTTCGACCATCCTCCCCTCGACTCCCCGCTCGACGAGATCGTGGTCCGCCTCAAGGAGGGGACGGACACCCGGGACGCCGCGCGGCTCATCGACGAGCTGCTGGCGCGGCTGCACGGCGGCGCGAACGACTACCAGCTTGTCGTCCCCGAAGCCCTCCTGGCGCAGAGCCGGCGGACGCAGCGCCTCTTCAACGTGGTCATGGGCTGCATCGCCGGCATCTCGCTCCTGGTCGGCGGCATCGGCATCATGAACATCATGCTGGCCACCGTGCTGGAGCGGACGCGGGAGATCGGCGTCCGCCGGGCGGTGGGAGCGCGGCGGGGCGACATCCGCTTCCAGTTCGTGGTCGAGTCCTTCGCGATCAGCCTGCTCGGCGGCCTGATGGGGATCGCGGTCGGCCTCGCCATCGCGCGCGGTGTCGCCCTCTACGCCGGCTGGGAGACCGTGGTGACCGGCACGGCGATCCTCCTCTCCACGGGTGTCGCCATGGCCGTGGGCCTCGCCTCCGGCATCTATCCCGCCACGCGGGCCGCGGCGCTCGACCCGATCGAGGCGCTGCGGTACGAATAGAGTCCCGGGCTTGCACCCTGTCCGGGCCTGCGGGAGAATGGCTCGGCAGCTTCCCCCTTCCCCGGCATGATCGACACGCTCCCCCAGCAGAAGGCACTCCCGTACAGCGAGGAATCGGAACGCGCTGTGCTCGGCGGCATCCTGCTCGATCCGGCCGTCCTGCCGACCATCACGGGCCGCCTGCGCTCGGAGGACTTCTACGTCGAGCGCCATCAGGTCCTCTTCCAGGCGATGATCGACCTGCAGGAGGAGCAGGTGGGGATCGACCTGCGCACCCTCCAGGCCAAGCTGGAGCAGCGCGCCCAGCTCGAGACGGTCGGCGGTCTCTCCTACCTCGCCACCCTGGACCTCGACCTGCCCGACATCGGCCGGGTCGACCAGTATGCCGAGATCATCAAGGAGAGATCGGTCCGCCGGCGGCTGATCCAGGCGTCCAGCCAGATCATCCGCGACTGTCTCGACGGCGGGCTGACCGCGCAGGAGGCGCTCGGACGGGCCGAGCAGGCGGTGCTCGGGCTGGGGGAGGAGGCCGTGCAGCGCGGCTTCACCCACCTCAGCCAGGTCTTCCACAACACCCTGGAGGAGCTGGAGGAGCGGTCGGGGAGCCTGCTGACCGGCATTCCCACCGGCTTCACCGACCTCGACCGCATCACCCATGGGCTCAACCGAGGGAACCTGATCATCATCGCGGGCCGTCCGGGCATGGGCAAGACCAGCCTGGCCTTGAACGTGGCCGCCAACGTGGCGATCAAGGAGGGGAAGACGGTGGGCATCTTCTCCCTGGAGATGAGCCAGCAGGAGCTGGCCCTGCGCATCCTCTGCTCGGAGGCGGACATCTCCTTCAGCAAGCTGCGCGGCGCCCACCTGTCGAGCAAGGAGTGGACGAAGATCTACCAGACCGTGCGCAACATCGGCGAGGCTCCCCTGTTCATCGATGACTCGCCGAACCCGAGCCTCTTGGAGGTCGCCTCCAAGTCGCGGCGGCTCAAGGCGGAGAAGGGGCTGTCGCTGGTCGTCCTCGATTATCTGCAGCTGATGCAGGCGGGCGGCAAGTACGAGAACCGCAACCTGGAGATCGCGGCGATCAGCCGGGGGCTGAAGCAGCTCGCCAAGGAGCTGGAGATCCCGGTCATCGCCCTGTCGCAGCTGTCGCGCCAGCCCGAGCGGCGCGGCAGCGACCACCGGCCGCAGCTCGCCGACCTCCGCGAGTCGGGGTCGATCGAGCAGGATGCCGACATGGTGGCCTTCGTCTATCGCGACGAGGTGTACAACGCCACGGAGGACAACAAGGGGCTCGCCGAGCTGATCATCGCCAAGCACAGGAACGGCGAGACCGGCACGGTGGAAATGGTCTTCATCGGCGAGACGACGACCTTCAAGAGCCGGGCGCAGGATGGCTATGGTGGCGACTATGCGACGGGCGCACCCTTCTAACGATCCGGTCGACCTGGAGGCCGCGCTGCGGCCGGCCTGGGTGGACGTCGACCTCGAAGCGCTGGAGCACAACCTCGGAGCGATCCGCCAGCGGCTCGGCGATCTCTCCGGCGCCAAATGCATGGCGGTGGTCAAAGCCGACGCCTATGGGCACGGTGCGGTGGGGGTGAGCCGGGTTCTCGAGGCCGCTGGCGTCGACTGGCTCGGCGTCGCGCTGCTCGAAGAGGGGGCGGAGATCCGGCGGGCCGGCGTCCAGCTGCCGATCCTGGTCCTGGGCACGGCGCGGCCCGCCAAGATCTCTCTCTACCGGCGCTACCGGCTGACCCCCACGGTCTCCAGCCTGACCGAGCTGGCGCTCTGGTGCGAATGGACGGCCGGCTGCCGGGGCGCGCGGCAGGCGATCCATCTGAAAGTGGACACCGGCATGGGCCGGCTCGGCGTGCAGCTCGCGGAGGTGCCCGCGGCCCTGGAGATGATCCGCCGGCATCCGCATCTCCAGCTGGCGGGCCTGCTCTCCCACTTCGCCGAGGCCGACGACCTCGAGAGCCCGCGCAACGCTCTCCAGGAGCAGCGCTTCGCGGGCGTGGTCGAGCTCCTCACCGAAGCCGAGCGGCGCGGCGCCGTCCTCCACATGGCGAACAGCGCGGCGGCCCTGCACCGGCCCGGAAGCCGGTATGATCTGGTGCGCCTCGGGCTGGCCATCTACGGGCTCGATCCGGTCGAGGCGGGGGGGGAGCCGCTGTTTCCTGTGATGTCGGTGCGTGCGCGGATCGTCCAGCTCCGGGAGGTGCCGGCGGGTACGCCGGTCTCGTACGGCGGGAGGACGGTGGTGCCGCGGCGCAGCCACATCGCGGTGGTCCCCGTGGGGTACGCCGACGGCTATGCCTGGCGGCTCACCGGGAAAGCCGAGGCGCTGGTGCGGGGGGTGCGGGTGCCGATCGCGGGATCGGTGACCATGGACATGACGCTGCTCGACGTCACGGACACCGGGGCCGAGCTCGGGGACGAGGTGGTCCTGCTCGGCCGCCAGGGGGCGGAGGAGATCACCGCGGTGGAGCTCGCCCACCATGCCGGGACGATCTCCTGGGAGATCCTCTGCCATCTGGGTCTGCGCCTGCCGCGCCGTTACGTGCGCGCGGGTACGGTGGAGGAGCTGGTCTCGCGCTTTTCACGGGAGGATGCGTAGAAGGATCATGAAGCTGCCGGACGCGGTCGAGGGCTTTTTTCTGAATCTGGGGCGTTTCTTCCAGCTCATGGGGCAGATCTTCGCCTGGACGCCGCGGCCTCCCTACGACTGGAGTGAGCTCCTGCGCCAGATGGTGCGCGTGGGCTTCAACTCGATTCCGGTCGTCTTCCTGACCACTCTCTTCACCGGCGGGGTGATGGCGCTCCAAACCTTCACCGTGCTGCGCCGTATCAACGCCGAGAGCTTCGTGGGCTCGGGGGTGGCTCTGTCCATGGTGCGCGAGCTGGCGGCGGTGCTCTCCGGCCTGATCGTGGCCGGCCGCGCCGGCTCGGCGATGGGCGCCGAGCTGGGCACCATGCGCGTCACCGAGCAGATCGACGCCCTGGAGGTGATGGCTACCGATCCCGTGCACTACCTGGTCGTACCGCGCGTCTGGGCCACCACGATCATGCTCCCCCTGCTCGTCGTCATGGGCAACGGCGTGGGCATCCTGGGCGGGTACATGGTGGCCGTGGTCATCATGGACGCCAACCCGGTCAGCTACGTCGACAAGTCCTTCCAGTTCATGGACGTGAACGACCTGTTCTCGGGACTGATCAAGGCGGCGGTCTTCGGGTTCCTGCTCGCCGCCATCGGCTGCCAGCAGGGCTTCTACACCTCGGGCGGCGCCGAAGGGGTCGGGCGTTCCACCACCTCCGCCGTGGTGGTGGCGAGCATCGCCATCCTGATCTCGGACTTCTTCCTCACCCGGCTCCTCTTCTAGGGCTCGCCCGAAGGTCCCCCTTCCTTATCTATAGGTCGAGCATGAGCGAGCCCCCCAATTCCGGTCGATCCAAGATCGCCATCCGCGATCTCCACAAGTCGTTCGGCCCCAAGCTGGTGCTGGACGGCGTCGACCTCGAGGTGGCGCCCGGGGAGTCGCTGGTGATCATCGGCGGCTCGGGGACCGGCAAGAGCGTGCTCCTGAAGCACGTCGTCGGCCTGCTCAAGCCGGACACGGGCACGGTCGAGGTGGACGGCATGGCGGTGGAGAAGCTGGGCAACCGGGAGATCACCGAGTTCCGCCGCAAGTTCGGCATGGCGTTCCAGGAGGGGGCCCTGTTCGACTCGATGACGGTCTGGCGGAATGTGGCCTTCCCCCTGCAGCGGCTGACCCGGATGTCCAGCCAGGAGATCGGCGACCGGGTGAGCGAGTGCCTGGGGCTGGTCCGCCTGGAGGCGGTGGAGGAGAAGCTGCCGTCGCAGCTTTCGGGAGGCATGCGGCGCCGCGTCGGGTTCGCGCGCGCGATCGCCCACTCGCCGGAGATCCTCCTCTTCGACGAGCCGACCACCGGGCTCGATCCGGTGACCACGGCGCTGATCGACGAGGTGATCGTCGACTTGAATGGCCGGCTGAAGACCACGACGCTCACCATCACGCACGACATGGAGAGCGCGTTCCGGATCGGCGACCGCATCGCCATGATCCACAAAGGTAAGATCATCGCGTCGGCGCCGCCTGCGGAGTTCCGGCGGCTGGAGGATCCGAGAGTGCAGCAGTTCATTCACGGCCACGCGGAGGGTCCCCTGTCGGAGGACGATCCGCAGGCACAGAAGAAGCCGAGCGAACAGGAAGCGGGGCCGGCCCTCGAGGAGATGCCATGGCGCAAGCGGTGAAAGTGGGAATCTTCGCGGCCATCTGCCTGGTGGTGCTGGCCGTGCTGATCTGGAAGATCGAGGACGTCAATCCGTTCGCGCCGAAGCAGCGGACGGTGGATGCGGTCTTCGACTCGGTGGCCGGTCTCGACGAGAAGGCCACGGTGCGGGTGGCGGGCGTGCGCGTGGGGCAGGTCGAAAAGCTCGGCCTGGGACCGAACGGACGCAGCGCGCGGGTGACCATCCGGCTGGAGAAGCCGCTCGACCTGCGGGCCGGGACCATCGCGCGCGTGGCCAACCTGGGCCTCCTGGGCGAAAAGTACGTCGAGATCCTCCCCGGGCCGGCGGGAGGCCCGCCGCTGCCCGACGACGCGATCCTGCCCGGCGAGACGCCGGTGAGCCTCGACGACGCCATGGCCGAGCTGGGGGAAATCGGCAAATCCATCCAGAAGGCGACCGGCTCGTTCGCCAACGTCGACCTCGGCGGCTCGATCGAACGCCTGGTCAAGGACCTGGAGCTGACCAGCCGCGAGATCCGCCTAGTCGTCGCCGAGAACCGGGCGACGGTCAACTCCACCCTGGACAACTTCAACCAGGCGAGCGCCACCCTGGCCCGTGAGCTGCCTCGGCTGGCCGAGCAGATGGACCGCACGCTCGCCCAGATCGACAGCGTCCTGGCGGAGAACCGCGCGAACGTGGCGGGGAGCACCGCGAACATCCGCGAGCTCACGGGGAGCCTCCAGACCTCGGTGGACAACCTGAACAAGATCTCGTCGAAGATCGCGAGCGGCGAAGGGACGATCGGCAAGCTGGTCAACAGCGAGGAGGCGCACGACGAGCTGGTCAAGACGCTCGACAGCATCCAGGGGGGCGTCGAGAGCCTCTCCGGCACCCTCGGAGCGGTGAACAAGTTCAAGCTCAACCTCGACATGCAGGGCGCGTATCTGCCCGGCATCGACGAGGAGGTCGGCCCGCGCTCGCGCACGCAGTTCGTGGTGGACATCGACCCGCAGGACCAGTTCCGGCTCTACCGCGCGGGCATCGTCACCACGCCCCAGGGCAAGCGCCGCGACAAGACCCAGGTGGTGACCGTCACCAATCCGGACGGGACGGAGGAGACGACCACCACCAGGACCGTCTCCCGGGAGAGGAGCAATCAGGTCTCGGCCCTGTTCGGCTACCGGACGCCGCAGGACCTGCGGCTGTGGGCCGGGCTGATCGAGAGCAGCGGCGGCGCGCAGGTCGAGTACCCGGTCTTCGACAAGCGTCTCTGGCTCTCGTTCGAGGCCTACGACTTCAACCGTCCCAACGACGAGGCGCCGCACCTGCGCCTGACCGGCCGCTATCAGCTCAACCCCAACCTCTACCTGATCGGCGGCTACGACGACTTTCTGGAAGGCCGGTACGACTCGCTCTTCCTGGGCGGCGGCGTCCGCTGGAGCGACGACAACATCAAGTACCTGCTGGGGGCGGTGCCGAAGTTCTGACCTACAGCGCCGGCTCCCGCCCGGTCAGCCTGCGGAAGGCTTCCATGTAGCGGTCGCGGGTGCCCAGAACCACGTCCTTGGGCAGCACCGGCGGCGGCGACTCTTTGTCCCAGCCGGATTCGTCGAGCCAGTTGCGGACGAACTGCTTGTCGAAGGAAGCGGGCTCCTGGCCAGGGAGCCAGAGGGTCACGTCCCAGTAGCGCGAGGAGTCCGGGGTGAGCACCTCGTCGATCAGGAGGAGCTGGCCGTCCTCGGCGGTCCCGAATTCGAGCTTGGTGTCGGCCAGAATCAGGTCCTTCTCGGCGGCATGGGCCGCGCCGATGCGGTAGAGATCGAGGGTGAGGTCGCGCAGGGTGGCGGCGAGCTCGGGGCCGAGGGCGGTCTCGACCGTGGCGAAGTCCACGTTCTCGTCGTGGCCGGTCTCGGCCTTGGTGGCCGGCGTGAAGATCGGCTGGGGGAGTGGGCTCGCCCTGTCGAGGCCGGGGGGGAGCTCGATGCCGCAGATCCGGCGGTCGGTCCGGTACTCGCGGAAGCCGCTGCCGGCGAGATAGCCGCGCGCCACGCACTCAAAGGGGACGACCCGCGCCTTGCGCACCAGCACGGCGCGTCCGCGCAGCTCGTCGCGGTGGCGCTTCAGGACCTCCGGGAAGTCCTCCGGCTCGGTGGCCAGCAGGTGGTTGGGGATCCTCGCGGCGAGCCGCTCGAACCAGAAGTTGGAGAGCTGGTTCAGGATCTTCCCCTTGCTCGGGATCCCGGGCTGCAGCACGTGGTCGTAGGCCGAGAGCCTGTCGGTCGCGACGATCAGCAGCTCCGTCCCCAGGTCGTAGACGTCGCGCACCTTGCCCCGCCGCGGCGGCGGCAGCTCGGGCAGGTCGCTCTGCCAGAGGATGTCGTCCATGGAGGTGATCCTATACTTGAAGCGGAGCCCGCCCAAGGACAACAAGGACAGCAACGACGGCAAGGACCTGCCGGCCCTGTCACACCCCGGTCAGCGCGTTCGCGAACTCCCGGTCGAGGGCGGTGACCAGGAAGGAGCCGTCGGCGGGTGCGAAGGTGCCGGCGTCGAGGGTGTCGGCGTCGACGATCTCGTAGACCGCCAGCTTCTCGAGCCCCTTCAGGTGCGCCATGCCGAGCTTGCGCACGCCGACGAGCAGGCCCTCCGTCCCGGGCAGCTCGAAGATCACGTAGCGCCGGTCCCCGGCGGAGACCCGCTGCAGCGGGCGGGGACCGATCTCCTTCTCCAGCCGCGACATGTAGGGCTGCGTGGCCACGATGCCGTTGTTGTGCAGTGTGCCGTTCTGGTTGAGATAAGCGTAGAAGCGCCGCGCCTCCTCGCGCTTGTCCACCACGTCCACGTTCCTTTCGGAGAGCGGCGCGAAGAAGCGGTGCACCTCCATGCCGTCGAACCCCTGGTTGATCAGCATGGACTTGACCTCGTCGACCTCCTTCGTCGCCTTGCCGGTGGTCAGCCGCGTCAGCTCGACCAGGCCGGGGCCGAAGAACTCGTAACGCTCGCCCTCCTCCGGACCGCCGGAGAGGGGGATCAGGCGGTAGGAGCCGTAGTTGAGCGCGATGCGCATCCCGCGGTCGAAGGGGAGCCCCTCGGCGACCGCCTGCACGTAATAGCGCTGGATGTGGACCGCGCAGATCAGCAGGTTGAGCGCCTCGCGGCTGGAGAAGAACGCTCCGTCGCCCAGGTACTTCTCCATCTTCGTACGGTAGTGCAGCGCGAGCTGGTTGACCCGCCGCTGGAAGCGGAACATGGTCCGGAACGCCTCGTCCTGGCTCTCGTTGCCCGCCCGGTGGAGCAGCGCCAGGGTCTGCGAGAAGTCGCTGATGTCGTAGATCATGCCGAAGCGCTCGACCCGCGGGTCCACCACCCAGGGGGCGAGAAAGTCCATCGGCCGGGTGGCGCTCGACAGGTTGAACTGGCCGCGGCCGACGGGTCCCAGGCCGGGCAGCTCGCGGCAGAGGAAGGTCCCGTCCTCCCGCGGCTCCACCGCGATGAGCCGCTTGCGCAGGGCGTGCAGGAGCTCGAACTCCTTGAGCTTGAGGAGGAGGTTCTCCCAGACCGGCACCAGGGCCGGCGGCAACAGCTTTGCCGCGCTGTACCCCTTGAGCGTCGTCAGGAAGGTCGTGTAGCCCGGCCGCAGGAGCAGCTCGCGGGACTCCGGCGGATTGTCGCTTCCCAGCAGGTGGACGGCAAGCTCGCGCAGCTCGCGGTCGCGGGCGAGATGGTCGGCGTGCCAGCGGGCGAGCTCCTCCAGGCGCTGCCGCAGGTCGCGGCCGTCGATGCGCAGGGAGCCGTTGAAGTAGCTCCCCAGCTCCCCCAGGTCGCGCCCGATGTAGTCCTCGGTGAAGATGAGGACGTTGTCGCGCATGCTGGTGAGCAGGCGCGGGAACAGCTCCTCTTCCACCTCCTCGATGTCGCCTGCCATCTTCTGCACCAGGTCGTAGGTGGTGGACAGCACACGGTCGAGGAAGCGGTCGAAGATCCGGTATTTGAGCGCGTCGCCGTGGCGGCGGCCGATCTCGCTGTCGGTGCGCAGGATGCGCTTCGGGGTGTCCTTGAGCAGGCGCGCCACCTCCAGCGAGTGGTGGAGCCAGAAGATGGCCGGATACTGCCGGCCATAGCTCGAGATGGTGACGTTCTCCACCGCCCGCGCCAGCAGGGCTCGGTAGCGCTCCCAGGCGGCACCGTAGGGTTTGAGGTCGTGGGTCTCCCGGCGGAGCGCCGCGACCTGCATCGCCTCTTCCGCCAGGATGTACTTGTGGAGCGCGTCGCGCAGGGACGCCATCCCTTCCGAGGCGAGGATCGGGAAGCCGTGCACCGGCGTCGAGCTCTCGTCCTCGAGAAAGATGGCGCGCGGCATGGGCAGCGTCCGTCGATGGTCGGGGAACAGGCGCCGGACCTCTTCCGGGTCCGGCCGGAGGAAGTTGAAAGGGCCGCTCAGCAGCTGCACGAGAGACGTCGGTTTCATGCGGTCGCGCCCGGTTCCTCTGGAAAAGAGAGAGGTAACGTACCATAGGTTTCCCCTGCTAAGATCTGCCGCCGGAGGCTGGCTCCAGGAGACTTCGAGGAGAGGTTTGCATGACGGATGTGGCATCGGTTGTCGTGGTGGCTCGCGAGCACCCGGAGACGGATCTGGTCCTGGCTGGATGCTTCGAGCGCGAGGCACCCGACGTGGAGGGGCTCCCGCACGAGGTGAGCTCGGCCGTAGAGCGCCTGGCGGCGCGGGGAGGCTGGACGGGCAAAGATGATCAGGTGGCCCAGGCCGAGGTCCCCGGCGGGCCCGTGGTCTCCCTGTTCGGGCTCGGCAAGCGCAACGACTTCTCATTCCAGAAGCTTGCGCGGTGGATCAGCCGCGCTTCGGAACACGCCCGCGTGGGCGGCGACCGGCGCCGGATGTTCCTGCTCCCCCGGCATGGGGAGACCACGGGAGCGCCCGCGGCGGAGCGCATCCTGCGCACGATCGCGCTGTCGACCTATTCATACGACCGTTTCCAGACGCAGAAGGAGCAGCCGCCGCGGCCCGAGGCGCTGACCGTGGCGCCTCCTTTGGGTGAAGAGGAGACCTATCGCGCCGCCGCGCCGTTCGCCGCCGAGGTGGCGGCTGCGGTGGAAACCGCGCGCGACCTGGCGAACACGCCGCCGAACGAGGCGACGCCCGCCTGGATGGAGGAGCGGGCCCGCGAGCTCGCCGCGGAGCGCGGCCTGGAGGCCACCGTGCTCGATGTCGACGAGCTGGAACGTCGCGGCATGGGCGGGATTCTCGCCGTGGGCGCCGGAGCGGTCGTCCCGCCGCGCCTGGTCAAGCTCTCCTGGGGAGAGTCCGGACCGGTGCTCGCCCTGGTCGGCAAGGGGGTCACGTTCGACACCGGCGGCATCTCGATCAAACCGGCGGCCGACATGGACGAGATGAAGTACGACAAGGCGGGCGCCTGCGCCGTTCTGGCGGCGGCCCGTGCGATCGCCGGCCTCGGCCTGCCGGTGCGCCTGCGCGCCTATGCTCCGCTCGCCGAGAACATGCCCGGCAGCAGAGCCTACCGGCCGGGGGACATCCTCCGTATGGCTAACGGAAAGACGGTCGAGATCACCAACACCGACGCCGAGGGGCGCCTGATCCTGGCCGACGCGCTGGCCCTGGCGGTCGAGGAGGGAGCCGAGGCGATCGTCGAGCTCTCGACCCTGACCGGCCACTGCGTGGTCGCCCTCGGCCATCTGGCGGGCGGGCTGTTCACCCCGGACGAGGCCTTCGCGGACGAGCTGCTCGCCGCTTCCTCGGCCGCGGGAGAGCGGCTCTGGCGCCTCCCTCTGTTTCCCGAGCACACGGACGAGATGAAAGGCACCCATGCGGACCTCAAGAACGCCGCCGGGCGGCCGGGCGGCGCGAGCACGGCCGCGGCCTTTCTGTCCGAATTCGTCGGCGGGCTCACCTCCTGGGCGCACCTCGACATCGCCGGCACGTCCTGGCTCAAGACGGAGAAGGACGGCGAGCCGGCCGGCGCCACCGGCTTCGGCGTGGCTTCGGTGGTGAGCTGGGTGCGGCGCCGCGCCGTGTCCTGAGAGGAGATCCAGGTCCGATGACCCTCGCTCCGGTTCCCGCTCCCCGGGAGGACGTCTCCGCCCCTGCGGCCCCGGCTCCGCTCCTCGCGATCCGGGACCTGGAGGTGTCCTTTCCCCGGCAGGGCTCCGGCGGGGAGGGCTGGCTGACCGTGGTGCGCGGAGTCTCTCTCGACGTTGCGCCCGGCGAGATCGTCGGGCTGGTGGGGGAGTCCGGCTCGGGCAAGACGCTGACCGCCCTCTCGGTCCTCCGCCTGCTGCCGCCGGCGGCGCGCATCTCCGGACGGATTTATCTCGCCGGCTCCGGCGATCTTCTGACCCTGCCCGAGCGGGAGCTGCAGCGGGTGCGCGGCGGCCGCGTCGGGTTCGTCTTCCAGGAGCCGATGGCCGCCCTCGATCCGGTCTACACGATCGGCTTCCAGATCGCCGAGGCCGTCCGCGCCCACCGGAGAGTCTCCCGGCGGGAGGCGCTCGCCGAGGCCGCGCGCCTCCTCGACCGCGTCGCCCTTCCCGACGCCCGCCGGCGGATCGGCGACTATCCGCACCAGCTCTCGGGAGGGCAGCGCCAGAGGGTCGGCATCGCCATGGCGCTCGCGGCCGGCCCGGACCTCTTGCTGGCCGACGAGCCCACGACCGCCCTGGACGTCACCCTCCAGGCGCAGATCCTCGAGCTCCTCGACGGCCTGCGCGCCGAGCTCGGCCTCTCCGTTCTCCTGATCACCCACGACCTCGGCATCGTGGCCGAGCGGTGCGACCGGGTGGCTGTGATGCGCCAGGGGGAGGTGGTCGAGACGGCGGGGGTGGAGGAGCTGTTCGGCGCGCCGCGGCATCCTTATACGCGATCCCTTCTCGCCGCCCTCTCCCCCGGGGAACCTCACCCCCCTGGCCCCCCTCTCCCATCGCCCCCCC
>DASPXX010000303.1:0-26231 GCA_035637095.1 Thermoanaerobaculia bacterium | reverse complement strand
GGTCGAAGCCGTTGGGCAGGAGGCGCACGATGCGGACCGTTCCGCTCTGCGGCCGCGGCCCGGCGGCTGGCGCGCCTTCGGCGATTCCGAAACCGGCGAAGTCGCGGTTGGCCAGGGCCTGCTCCAGAGCTTCGGCGCTGTCCGGCTCGCGGCGGGCGCTCGCCGGGAGGAAGAAGAGCGGCAGGGCCTGCGGATTGCGCCAGACCTTGCCTCCAGTGTCGTTCCACGCCGGCTCCCAGGGGGGAGGCACCCGCCGCTGGTGGCGCGTCAGCAGATAGCGCACTCCGAGGTAGTCGAACATGGGCTGGACCTGGACCGGGAAGCGGCGGCTCTCCAGGAGCAGCTCCCGCCCCACCTTGAAGCGCGGCAGGAAACCGTGCCCCGCCACCAGCGAGGCGGCGGCCGGGCGCATCGGGTCGTAGCCTCGCGGGTCCCACAGGCCGTACAGAGCGCCCAGGTCGGGCTGCAAATCGCGCCCCTCGGCCATCACCCGGAACGGCTCCGGCTCCAGCCGCGCCTCCTCGGCGAGCCGGGCCACGGCGGCCGGAGCCGCGAGATCGAAGCGGGAGGGAATCGCCGGGTGATAGCGCACCAGGAGGAGCGCCAGATCGAGCCCGAGGGCCGCTACGGCCACCGCCGGGAAGGCAGGGCGCAGGCGCGGGTGGGCGAGCGAGGCTCCCACGGCCACCGCTCCGGCGAGCGCCGCGATCCACCACGCCCTCTGCCAGACCACGGAGGGGGGAGGATGCAGGGCCAGAGCGAGCACCGCCATGGCGAGGGCTACCCCTCCCGCCCAGAGCCCGCGCCGGTCCCGTTCCAGCTCCCCCAACCCGAGCCCCGCGGCCACCGCCACCGCCAGCACCCAGAGGAGGCGCAGCCGGGCATGCGCGCCGTGCGACATTCCGGGGAGGGCTGCCACCAGGTGGAAGAACGGCGCGACCCCGAGCGACGCGAGAAACGCGGCGGCCCCCGCGGCGAGGAGCAGGAGGCGGCGCCGGTCGCCGGGAAGCGCCGCTCCCGCCACGGCGAGCACCAGGGCCAGGACCCCGCCATAGCCGCTGCACAGCTCGTTGAAGTTGACCGGACCGCTCCAGTTGCCGTCCCGCGGGCTCCCGAAGAGGAGAGGCTCGACGGGGAGGAGGAGGAAGCGGGCCTCGAACGGCGGCGGCGCCACGGCCTGAGGGAGGCGCTCCACGACCTGCCAGCGCTCGCTCCCGGGCAGCACCTCCAGGACCGGCAGCAGGACCGGCGCGGCCAGGCAGCCGGTCAACGCCGCCGCCGCGGCGAGCCGGCCGGCGAACCTCCCGCGGGAGATCCCCTCCCGCCCGGCCAGCAGGGCCAGGAAGACCACCGCGCACGCCAGGGCGCCGTGCGCCAGCGTCTCCGGATGGCCGGAGAGCGCCATGCCGAGACCGCAGGCGACCAGACCGGCGAAGGCGCCCCGCTCCCCCCGCCGCAGCAGGACCAGCCCGAGGAGCACGCCCGGCAGCCAGGCGGCGGTCATCGCCTGCGGGTGATAGGCCCAGACGATCAGAAAGGTCGAGAACGCGTACGACACCGCCGACACCGCCGCGCCCGCCGGCCGCGCTCCCAAAGCGAGCAGAAGGGCATGCATCAGGAGCAGAGCGAGAAGGGTCTGCCAGGCCACGACCACGGTCATCGAGCGCGCCGCGGGGAGGGGGAGGGCCAGGAGATGGAGCGGCGAGAAGGGGGCCGAGTAGCCGTCGCCGAGGAGCGGCGCCCCAGTCCCCACCTCGTGGACCCAGAGCGGCGCCTCCAGGTGCAGCAGGCGGTCGCGCACCAGAGCGCGGTACGGCAGGAGCTGGAGCGGAACGTCGCCGAGCAGCGGGTTCTCCGGCCGGTGCGTGCCGGGCGGGATCGTCTCCGACCACGGGCGCCAGCCGTAGGGGATGTCGCTCCCCACCTGGAGCGCCGGCGTGGCGAGGGGGACGATGAAGAAGGCTCCGGCCGCGGCCAGATAGCCCACGGCCGCCCGCGAGCTCACCGCCGGCCGCCACCAGCGCACCAGCGCCGCGATCAGCAGGCCGCCGAGGGCGTAGGCGAGGAGGTCCATGAGGGGAAGGTCAGTGCTCGCCGTCGGCGCCGTCGCCGCGGTCGAGCAGGTCGCTCACCGGCACGAACTCGAACCCTTCCGCCAGGGCTTTGGGCACCTCCTCCGCGAGGACCTGCAGGGTGTCCGGCAGAGGATGGCCGATGGCCACGGCCGCGCCGCGCGTCCGGGAGAGATCGAGCAGGCGCTGGAACTGCCCCCGGATCGCTTCCGGGCTCGGGTCGCGGTCGAGAAAGACGTGGCGCTCGGCGGCCGGGAGGCCCAGCGACCGCGCGGTACGGTAGCCGATGCTCGACGCGCTCGTCCGTGAGTCGAGGAAGAAGAGGCCGTGCTCGGCGATCACCTGGAGGACCGGGACCATCGCGCTCTCGTCCTCCGACAGGAGCGAGCCCATGTGATTGTTCACCCCCACCGCCCCGGGCACGGCGGCGAGCGCCGCCTCCGTCCCTGCACGGAGCTGCTCCGCGTCCATGTCCACCCGGAGAGCGCCCGGACCCGGGTTCTCCCCGTTCTTCGGCTGCATGGGAAGGTGCAGGAGAATCTCCTCCCGGCGCTGCCGGAGCTCCGCCACCACCTCCTTCGTGTGCTTCTCGTAGGGGAGGACGGAATAGGTGATGGACACGCCCAAACCCTCCAGCGGCACGAGGTCCTCCAGTCGTTCTCCGAGGTCGTCGATCACCAGGGCCACGTGACCGGGAAGATGGGTGCCGCCGTCCTTGACCGGCTCGGTGTCCGGAGCCTCCGGCGGCAGCGAAGGTTGGCGCGATGCAGCGGGAGCGACGTCCTTCCGCGGCTGCGGAGCCCGGGGCTCCTCGCGCACCGCGGCCGGACGGACCTCCGGCGCCGTCCTGCCGAGGTCGAAGCGGTGATCCTGGAAGACGAGAGAGAGGACTCCCCCGCCGACGAGCACGCCGAGCAGGAAAATCCAGAGGACTCCACGGCCGGCGCCGCGCGAGCGGCGCCGGACCATCGGAGACCGCCGGTCAGGCGACCTTGGCTTCGGGCTCTTCGCCACCGAGCAGGCGCCGCACGCCCCGCTTGAGGATCAGGTCGCTCATCGGCACGTCCTTCTCGAGGAACGTGCGCGAGCGCTCGTCGACCAGCAGATCCGGAGTCAGCTCCTGGTTGAGGGGATGCTTGTCCGGACCGGTGTAGAACGCATCGGTGAACAGCAGGCGGCCGCCGGAGGACAGATCCGCCGAGCCCTGCCGGCCGGCGTAGCCGAAGGTCCGCTCGCCGACCAGCTCGGCCTTGATCTTCTGGCGCAGCACGGTGGCCAGGACCTCCGCCGCGCCGAGGGTGCCGCGGTCGACCAGGACAACCAGCTTGCCCTGCCAGACCGGCGCGTCATTGCCGGAGAAGCTCTGGAGAGCCTCGGAACGCCGGGTCAGCGCGCCCAGGTCTCCTTTGGCGAACAGCTGGGCCACCCCGTAAGCCGCCTCGGGATCGCCCGCGGAGACCCCGCGCAGATCGATCACCAGGCCGTTGCGGGTCTTGGCGGCATTCGCCTCGACGAGCGACTTGACGCGGCCGGCCGTGTCCGCCTCGAAGGTCGGGATGCGCAGCACGGGCGCGCCCTCGACCTCGGTGAGCGCGGGAGCCGGGATCTCGAAAGGCTCCAGGGTGAAGGAGACCTGCACCGGCTCGCCGAGGCGGATCACCTCCATCGGGACCTTGGTGCCCGGCTTGCCCGCCAGGATCTCCTGGATCTCCCAGAGAGGCATGGTCCGGGTGGTGCGGTCGCCGACCTTGGCCACGATGTCGCCCGGCTTGACCTCCGCCTTGCCGGCCGGGCTGTCCTTCTCCACCGCCACCACATAAGCGATCCCGTGCTCCCGGAGCAGGGTCAGGCCGCTCTGGCGCCAGGCGATGCGGCGCGCCTCGAGATAGCGGTCGACCTCGGAGGCAGGGACGTAGATCGAGAACGGATCGAGCGCATCGGTGGTGCCGTCGAGGGCTCCAGCCATCAGCTCGTCCATTTTCGGCGCATCGACGTAGCTCTGCCGCACCAGACCGAGCACCTCGGTGAAGACCGACAGGTACTTGTACAGCGAGTCGTCTTCAGGGGTCTGATCGCGGCTGGCCGCACGCAGTAGCGTGCCGGCGAGCATGGGGAAGGTGATGAGGAACGAAACGGTGAAAAAAATAACGCGACTGCGGCTCATGGTGACACCCGTAACCAGCTCATGGGGTCCTCTGGACGTTTCTCGACCCGGATCTCGAAATAGAGCTTGTCCGCGGACAGCCCTACGACATCCCCTAACGATAGCATATCTTCCCGCCCAACCTTCAGATCCGACAAGCCGGCGTACAGCGTGAACACCTTCCCCGGGTGCAGCGCGATGACCGTGTTGCCGTAGCCCTGGAAGGGCGCGGCGAAGACGACCTTGCCGGGGAAGACGGCCTGCACGCCGCTGCCGGGCGTGGTGGCGATCTCGATGCCGTGATGGGGGACGCGGGTGTGGTAGCGCGGCTCCAGACGGAAACCGAAGCCGGCGGTCACCGGCCCCTCGACCGGCCAGTCGAGCACGCCGCGGAAGCGCTGGATGGGAGCGCCTGCGAGCCCCTCGGCCTGATCGCCGGCCAGGAGGTCGAGGAGGTCGGCGAGCTTGCGCTCGCGCTCGGCGAGATCGCCGGCGCGCGTGGCCAGCTCGCGCTCTTCCTGCCCGACACGGGCGAGCAGCTCGGCGCGGCGCGCCCGGACGGCGAGGAGCTCACCGCGCCGGGCCTCCTCGCGTGAGATCCACTGCTCGCGCTCGGCGCGCTCGGCCACCAGGCGGTCGCGTTCGCGGGCGAGGTCGGCACGGGCGGCGCGGTAGCGGTCCATCGACTGGCGGTCCCGCCGCGCCAGGTAGCGCACCAGGCGCACGGACGGGAGGAGCGGGCGGTCCGGATCGAGGGCGAGGAGGAGCCGCAGACAGCCCTGGCGGCCGAGGCGGTAGAGGGCGGCGAGGCGGCTGTGCAGGTCGTGCCGGGCGTCGCCGAAGGCGCGCTCCAGGCGCGCGACCTCGAGCTCGCTCACCGCGGCCCGGCGCGCCGCCAGGTCACGCGCGGTCATCGCCTCGGCGAGGCGGGTCTCCTGGAGCTTGAGCTCCAGGTCCGCCGCCGCGAGCTCGTCCTGGAGGCTCGTCTTGCGCTGGCGGGCCGCGCCGAGCCGGGCCTCCAGCCGGGAGATCTCGGCGCGCAACCCGGCCAGCTCCCGCTCCCGCGCCGAGATCCGGTCCGACCGCGGAAGCGGGCTCGGCGGCGCCTGCGGATAGAGGGGGAGAGCGAGAGCGACGAGGAGGGCCCAGGCGGCGCCCCTCACCCCACCCCCGTCAACGCCGACCACAGGAAGCTCAGCTCGTCGGCGGCCTCGCTGATCTGTTTGGTGATCGGCTTGCCGGTGCCGTGGCCGGCGCGCGTCTCGATGCGGATCAGGACCGGCGCCGAGCCCGCCTGCGCGTGCTGCAGCGCCGCGGCAAACTTGAAGCTGTGCGCCGGCACCACCCGGTCGTCATGGTCCGCCGTGGTGATCAGCACCGCCGGATAGGCGACCCCGGGACGCACGTTGTGGTACGGCGAATAGGCATGGAGGAGCGCGAAGTCCTCCGCATCCTCCGGCGAGCCGTAGTCCGACACCCAGCCCCAGCCGATCGTGAACTTGTGGAAGCGCAGCATGTCCAGCACGCCCACCCCCACCAGGACCGCGCCGGCCAGATCCGGCCGCTGGATCATCACGGCCGCGGCGACCAGGCCGCCGTTGCTGTGGCCGCCCAGCGCGAGCCGCTCGCGCGAGGTGTAGCCGCTCCCGATCAGCCACTCGCCCGCGGCGATGAAATCGTCGAACGTGTTCTGCTTGTTGCGCCGCGTCCCGGCGAGGTGCCAGTCCTCCCCGTACTCCCCGCCCCCGCGGAGGTTCGCCACCGCATAGATCCCGCCGCGTTCCATCCAGGCCAGGAACGGCACCGAGAACACCGGCGTCATGCTGGTGTTGAAACCCCCGTAGCCATAGAGGAAGGTCGGGTGCGAGCCGTCCAGCGGCAACCCCTTCTTGCAGGTGATGAACATCGGGACCCGGGTGCCGTCCCGGCTCTCGTAGAAGACCTGCCGGGTCTCGAACGACTCGGGGTCGAACCCGACCTCCGGCTGGCCGAACAGGCGGGTCTCCCCGCTCTCCACGTCATAGTGATAGACCGTGCCCGGGATGGTGTGGCTGCAGAAGACGTAGAACGTCTCGGAGCTCTTCTGCGTCCCTGCGAAGCCGGAAGCCGAGCCGAGGCCGGGCAGCTCCAGCTCGCGCACCGGCCGGCCGTCCCGCTCGAAGATCCGCACCCGCGAGGCGGCATCCTGGAGGTAGAGCGCCACGAACCGCCGTCCGACGGAGGTGACCGCCTGCAGCGTCTCCAAGGTCTCCGGGATCAGCTCCCGCCAGCGCGCGGGCTCCGGCTCCCGGACGTCCACCGCGATCAGGCGGCCCCGCGGCGCACCGGCGTCGGTCTGCAACCAGACGGTCGAGCCGTCGCTCCCCACATAGGTGTAGGCGGCGTCGAAGGCAGGCAGGAGATCCCGCACCGGTGCGCCGGGCTCCTCCAGGTCCTTGAAGAAGAGGGCGTTCTCGTCCTCCGTCCCCTTCCAGGCATGGATCAGGAGGTACCGGCCGTCGTCGCTGACGTAGGGGATGAACCCCATCTCGCGGTCGTCCGGCCGGTCGTAGACGAGCACGTCCACCGCCTGGTCGGTGCCCAGGCGGTGGTAGTAGATCTTCTGCCAGAAGTTGGCATGGCCGAGCCGCCCCTCCACCGGCTCGTCGTACCGGCAGTAGAAGAATCCGGCGGCGTCGTGGGTCCAGGCGGACTGCGAGAACTTGACCCAGCGCAGCAGGTCGGACAGGTCGCGTCCGGTCTCGACCTCGCGAACCCGCCACTCCTGCCAGTCGGTGCCGCCGTTGGTCAGGCCATAGGCCAGATAGCGGCCGTCCTCGCTCAAATGGAACGCGGCGAGCGCCACCGTGCCGTCACCCGAGAGCTGGTTGGTGTCCAAGAGGACCCGCGGCTCGCCATCCAGGCGGTCCTGGGTATAGAGCACGCCCTGATTGCGCAGGCCGTCGTGGCGGATGAAGAAATAGCGGTCGCCCTGCCGGAAGGGGGCTCCCCAGCGGGGGAAATCCCACAGCTCGCCGAGGCGCCGGCGCAACACCGCCCGCTCGGGGAGGGATTCCAGATACTCCGTGGTGAGCCGGTTCTGGGCCGTGACCCAGGCCCGGGTCTCCGGAGAATCCGGATCCTCCAGCCAGCGGTAGGGATCGGCGACCGGAACACCGTGCAGGAGGTCGCTCTGGTCGACCCGTGAAGTGTCGGGGTAGGCGAGCCGCCTGGGCTCGAAGGTGGTTCGTAGAGGCACGCTCATCGCTTCATCGGGCTCCGGCCTCCCCGGCAGTGTCGCAAGGGACGGAAAACGGGACATCCATCGGGCGCTCACAGATAACCGAGGGAGCGCAGGCTCTCCAGATATTCTCGCCCCTCCGGTCCCTGGGTCGGACGCTCTCCCCGCTCTCCATACCCCGAGACCACCAACGGCGGCTCCGGCCAACCACAGGCCGCCGGCGGAACCGGGAGCTGCTCGCTCTGAGGCAGCCCCAGGGCGCGCAGCAGAACCGAGGCGACCGCCTCGGGAGCCAGAGCCGGCGCTCCCCGGGGGCGAGGGGCGCCGCAACGACCGCCTCTTCTCCAAAGGACGATCCTGCCGCCTCCAGCGTGACGCCGGCGCCCCGGATCGAGCACCACGATCACCGTTCCGACCCCGGAGAGCGACCGGCCGAGGAGCAGGTCGGCGGCGCGCAGCTCGGAGCGCACGAGGTCGGCGAAGGCCACATCGCCCCCCTGCCAGCCGTCCGCGGCGATGTCGAGCGCGGGCAGATAGAGGGCCGCGGCCCGCGGCTGGCGCGCCAGCTCGCGCTCGAACACCTCGCGGTAGAAGCGGTCGGGGATCAGGGCGCGCCGGAGCACCCCGGCCGCGGCCTCCCGCGGCAGCGCTGCGTCCAGCCGGGTCTCGATTCCGTCGCCCGCCGGCCGGGCCGCGTCGCGGGCGAGCGCCGCGAGGGGGGGCTGGGCCACCGCCGGGGCCGCCGCGCCCTCGGCCTTCTCCTGGAGGAGCTGCCAGGCCCCGTGCGCCACCACCAGGCCGGGGAGCTCCTCGGCCGGGAAGGTGCCCCACCAGTTCACCGCCACGACCGGCGCGCCGCCGCGCGAGGCGAGCTCCCAGAAGGTAAAGGCTCGGCGCCGGTTGGCCAGCACGGGCCGGTACTCGGCGAGACCGAGCGGCACCTCGACCCCGCTCCACCACCCGCGCAGGGGACCGTTGCGGGCGAGCGGCGTGCGCACCCCGAGGGGGCGGAAGCTGTCGAGCGCAGCCACGCCATGATCCGGGCCAGGGATGCCGGTCGCGATGGTGGTCCAGAACGAGGCGGGCGGCTCGTCCTTGCGCGGGTAGCTCCAGATCCCTGCATTGCCGTGCAGCAGGCT
Source organism: Thermoanaerobaculia bacterium (assembly GCA_035637095.1). Lineage (GTDB taxonomy): Bacteria > Acidobacteriota > Thermoanaerobaculia > Multivoradales > UBA5704 > UBA5704. Next base: position 17,657 of record DASPXX010000303.1, on the reverse strand, counting down.
CGCCAGCGTGGGCAGGTCGCCGAGGTTCAACAGATAGTCCAGCTCCTCGGGGAGCACGCCGTCGATGCCGAAGAGCACCACCCGGTCCCCGGGAGCCACCGGCAGGCTCGTCGGAGCCGCCGGCGGCTCGCGACGGGTGGAGAGCACCGCCGGCAGGGTCAGCACGAAAGCCGCCGCGAGGATCGCCAGGCCGAGCCAGCGCCGCGAGAACAGCCGGCCGCCGGGAGCCGTGTCGGTGAAACGGATGGCCAGGGTGAGCAGGCCGTGGTAGACGAGCTTGATCAGCGCATAGATGGCGAACGGCGCGGCGAGCCCGAGCGCGAGGAGGAGCGGCAGCCGGCTCTCGGCGAGGAGCGCACGCACGCCCTGGAGCGCGACGAGCAGCCCCAGGGCCCCGACCACCAGGGCGACGGCGAGCGACAGCGTCTCGATGCGCCGCACGTGGGAGAACCGCAGGGCCGCCAGGACGATCCCGCAGAGAGCGAGGAAGCCGAGGGCGATCACCGCCGAGATCGGCAGGAACAGGTGGAGGAAGAGGACGAGCGTGTCGAGGGAGACCTCCAGGGGATCCGGCTCCGCCGCCGCGTTGGCGATCACCAGCCCGAGGGCCAGGGGGAGAGCGAGCACCAGAGAGGCCAGCAGGCCGACCTTCAAGGTGAGCCGCACCAGCGTCGGCCCGGGACGCCGCGGGCGCAGCGCGTCCTGGAGGAGGAAGCGCTCGAAGCCATGGTTGAGATACCCCAGCCGCCGCAGCTCGGAGCGGACTTCGTCGAGGTCGTGGGCGGAAGTCTCGGGCGTCGCCATCTAGGGCGTAGTCTACTTCTCCTGGGTTGGCGGCAGGTTGAACAGGAGCTGGTGGGCCAGGATCACGTCGAGCAGCGCGATCGCCGCCTGTTTTTCGCGGGCTCCCAGGGCCGCCAGGCGCCGGATGCGCTTCAACAGCTCCGCATCGACCGGATCGGGCGGAATGTCGCCCTGCTGCGGCAGCAGGAGATCGACGAGCACTCCGAACGAGCGGGCGATGCGGATCAGGACGCCGACATGCGTCCGGCGGGCGCCGTTCTCGTAGCGGCTGAGCTGGGGAAGGGTGAGATTGGCCCGGGCCGCCAGGTCTCGCTGGGTCCACGCCCGGTCGCGGCGCAGCTCCCGGATGCGGAGGCCGATCTGGGCGCTCAAGGACGGCGCGCCGGGCCGTGGTCGCTGCGAGGGGGCGTTCGGGTTCGCGGGCATGGTGGTCCTGATTATGCCCGCATCGTTCACGTCAAGTCAAACCTGGTACATCGGTTTGGCTGTCGCTGTCTCTCTCGTCTCCAATGGGAGCTGAACGGAGACCGTCTCCGCCGGGCGGCCCGCGGGCGCCGCGGTTGCCGGAGCGGCAACTTCCGGCGTGCTTTTCCGCGACGATTGCCGGAGACTAGGAGACGGACCCGTTGCGCGCGGGCGCCGCGGCCCATGACGGGCCCGTTCGATCCGCGCCCAGGAGACTCCCATGTTCCATTCCAAGACCCTGCGAGCCGGCGTGCTCGCCTGCACCCTGGCCCTCGTCCTCGCCGTCCCCGCCGCCCATGCCGCCGGCCGGGCCCCGGTCGCTTCTGCTCCCGGCCCGCTCGCCGGCGTCTGGGCCTGGCTCACGGAGCTGTGGAGCGGTCTCAGCGCCGAGTCGGACCTCGGGCCGATTACGGATCCCAATGGACAGCCGCAGGCCACCAACGGCGCCGAGTCGGATCACGGGCCGATTACTGACCCCAACGGGGGAGCTTGATCTTGCGAGAAATTTTGCCCGGGAGCACGCATTCAGGCTCCTGGGCACTGCTTGACGCAACGCGGTCGGAATGTGAGAGAATACCCGCGCAAGGATATTCGAATCCCATGGAGGATCGACCGTGAACCAGCAAGGAGAGCGGCGGTTGGAGTTGGCAGTGCTTCGCGGCCGGCTGACGATCGAAGAGGAGCGGACCAAGGCAGCGCCGCTGGTCACAGATCTGCTCGAGGGCCGCCGCGGGGCGCAGGACCTCTCCGCGGAGGAGTGGCTCCTGTTGCGGGGAGTTGCCGGCTTTGACCTCTGTCTTGCCAGGTCCTCTGCTTTGCGCCACACTGATCCGACCGGAATGCTCCGGCACGCCCAAGCAGGGCTAGCGATCACCCAGGCCGTCTCTGTGCGTCGGTACGGCGCAAAGGTGCGGGCAGATCTAGTGGCCCGCGCCTGGGGCGAGCTCGGCAATGCCCGTCGCGTGGGCGACGACTTGACTGGCGCCGAGGAGGCCCTCGTTCAGGCTGCAGGATGGGCCCAGCGGGGCAGCGGTGAACTCGGCCTTGCCGCTCGGCTTATGGATTTGGCTGCCTCGCTCGCCTCCGACCAGCGCCGCTTCTCCGACGCTATCGAGGCCGCCCATACCGCTGCCAAGCTTTACCTTGATGCCGGCGAGATCCATCTCGCCGCACGCGCACTGATCAGCAAAGGCATGTTCACCTGTAATAGCGATGACCCTGCCAAGGCAGTCATCTGGCTGCGCCGCGGCTTGAAGCATCTCGATTGCGAGCGGGCTCCTGCTGTCGAGATCACGGCCGTCGAGACCCTCACGATGTGCTTGATCGACTTGGGTCGTTTCGATGAGGCCCGCCAAGTTCTCGTGGACAACCTGCAGCTCTACTATCGAGATAGCGATCGCCTCATCCGCCTTCGCCGCAGCTGGAGAGAAGGGAAGATCGCTTTCGGTCTCGACGAGCTCCGGGATGCGGAGGCCTCCTTTCAGGCGACCCGGCGGGGCTTCGCCGAGGTGGATCAGCATTTTGACGCCGCGCTCGTCGGCCTGGATCTGGCGCTGGTCTACGTGCGGCAGGGGCGCACGTGGGAGCTGGTCGAACTGGTGGACGAGATGGTCTCGACCTTCCGGGCGCTGGGCATCGCGCGGGAGGCGATCGCCGGCCTTCTCCTGCTGCGCAAGGTCTGTCAGCAACCCGAGGCGTCGGACGACCTGCTGCGCGGCCAGATCCAGGCCATCGCGGCCCTGCTCGCGGAGATGCACGCGAAGACGCCGGGACGGCGCGCGGACTGAGTCCATTCCCCGGATCTCGCCACCACGGCGTGCGAGATCATCCCACGCTCGGCGGCCTCGCCACCCGGACCGTAGACGGCCAACGCGCCATCCCTATCGACAAGGAGCGGCCGTTTGGGGCTACGCGCCGTCTCTTACGCCTGGACGAGAGAGCTCAGCACGTTTCTGCCGCCGCGCTGTGAGGCACAGCTCCTGCGCTCGCAGCGCAGCTGCTGTGACTCATAGACTTAGACATAAAGCTCTGAGCGTGATGACTGTGTACCCCAACGCAGCTGCTTTGTCTCACAGTGCAAGCTCTGCGCCTCCGAACGCAACCGCCGTGCATGGGAGCTTAGCCGCTGTGTATGGGAGCGCAGGGGCTGTGTATGCCAGCGCGGCGCCTGCGCCCTGCTCGGAGCGCGCGGGGAGCCCTTCCACGCCCTCCCTAAGGCTTATGCTGGTTGCGGACTACGTAGCCGGAGGTTTTTGCGGTCTCGCCTTCCGCCCAGGCGTCTGCCGTCGCGCTCCGGCCGAAGGCTTCCGGGGCCGCGGCTTCGCGGGAGGCATTGTGGCGGACGGCGACGCGTCAGGCTCTGGAGGCGCCGGCTCCGCCCGGGCGCGGCTCCCTTTGCGGACCTCGTCCAGGATCTCGGTCATCGCCTTGCGGAACTCGGCCAGGGTGACCGAGCCGGGCTCGACCGGTGTCAGATCGAGCGGCTCGGCGAGACCCCGGCGGTTGAGCGCCGCGAGCAGTTGCTCGGGCGTGGCCGACTCCATCCCGTCCGCATAAGCCGTCTTGAAGAACTGCACCGCCGGGACGCCCAGGTCGTCGAGCACCAGCATGATGTGCCGGACCTTGAGCTCGATGCGGCCGGAAAAGATGCGGTTCAGCGTGCCGCCTCCAAAGCCGAGCCGGCGCTCCAACTGCCGCACCGGCACCTTCTTCACCCGCACCAGGGCCTCCAGGAGGCGCGTCAGCCGGCGGATCTCAGGCTCGACCATGTACCAAGTCTACAACTTTCGTCCCCATGTTGCAAAGGCCACATCGATTACGCCTGTCTGGTGGATGACCGTGCAAAGACGAAGTTCCGCCAATACGCAATTCGGGGCGCCGCGAGCCGGGTTCCTGCCAGCCGCCTTTATCCTTCCCGCCATGCAAACAGAACCCACAGCAACCCTGCCAAGCAAAGGTTTCGTCGAGGACGCGCAGCGGGTCTTGTCCGCTTCGGCCGCAGAGCTCCGTGACCTGCGCGGCCGTCTCGCCGGTCTGGCGGCTGGTATCGAGGAGCCGCCGGAGGAGGTGCTCGAGCGGCGCGAGGCGTGGACCTGGGAGGCCGAGATCAAGAGCCGTGTCGAATGCCTGCTGGCCGACGATCTCGATGCGGCGATCAACGTGCTCGACCACCTGGCCGCTCTGGGGCCGGCGGAGCCCGCGGCGCCCCTGGAGATCGAGACGCTCGAGGCAAGCACTTTCGGGTTGGACGACCTCTACGAGCTCGGCCTGACGATTCCGGAGCTCGCGGTCTCTCCCCGCTTCCGGTTCATGGAATGCGAAGAATTCCTGGCGACCTTCGGCGATCCGGCATCGTCGCTGGTCCTGGTCGCCACGGCCGGAGGCAGCCTCCTGGGTTTCCTCGCGGCGAGCCTGGAAGGAGAGACGGCCTGGATCGTCTACCTGGCGGTGCTCCCGGCGGCGCGCGGCAAAGGTGTGGGCCGCAGCTTGAGCGAGCGCTGCTTCGAGCTCCTCGCCGGGCGCCGCCTGCGCCGCGTCACTTGCTTCGCCGCCGCCGGCTCCGAGCTCGAGGGCGCACTGCGCCGCAGGGGCTTTCAGGAAGGCCAGCGCTTCTTCTTCATGGACCGGGAGATCTGAAGGTCAACGCCGGTAAAACCTTCCCCGCGGCGCTGCGTATCGAGGTACAATGGGCCACTGAGAAGAAAAGGCAGAACCCCAACTGGTCCAAGAACCTCATCGGCCGTCCCTGGCCGCCCCTCGTTGCAACGGATAACCGGCGGACGGCACAGCCGGCCTGGACGGAGAAAAAAATGGAACTCAGCTCGCTGTCCTTCGTCTGGTGGATCGTCCCGTTCCTCGTGCTCCTCATCGGCTACAAGCTGGTGCTGCGCATCTTCGGAGTGGTGATCATCCCCCAGGACTCGATCGGTATCGTCAACAAGAAGTATGTCGTCGTCGGCAAGAACCGGACGCTCCCCGACGGCGCCCTCATCGCCTTGAACGGTGAGGCCGGCTACCAGGCCGACACGCTCGCGCCCGGGGTCCACTTCTGGCTCTTCCCCTGGCAGTACGAGGTCATCCGGCAGAAGTTCCTCACCGTCCGGGAAGGCTTTATCGGCATCGTCGAGTCGCGCGACGGCAAGGCGCCCTCGAACGGGCGGGTGCTGGGCCGGAAGGTCGAGAGCAACGCCTTCCAGAACGCCAGGGGCTTCCTGCAGAACGGCGGCGAGCGCGGTCCGCAGATCGCGATCATCCCGCCGGGCACCTACCGCATCAACACCCAGCTCTTCTCGATCGTCGAAGAGCCCGCCCTGGAGATCGACGACAACATGGTGGGCGTGGTGACGACGAAGGACGGCAAAGCGCTGCCCTCGGGCGAGATCGCGGGCGGGGAGATGCCGGGGCACAGCATGTTCCAGGACGCGCAGGCGTTCATCGACAACGGCGGCTACAAGGGCCTGCAGGAGCAGGTCATGCTCGCCGGCCGGTACTACATCAACCCGCGCTTCGCGACGGTCGAGACCAAGCCGATGACCGATGTCCCGATCGCGCACGTCGGAGTGGTCATCGCCTTCGTCGGCGACTTGGGCGTCGACGTGACCGGCGACGCCTTCAAGCACGGCAATCTGGTGAGCCGGGGGCAGAAGGGTGTCTGGGTCGAGCCGCTCGATCCCGGCAAGTACCCGGTCAACCCCTACACGCACAAGGTGGAGAACGTGCCCACGGCAAACGTCGTCCTCAACTGGGCGACGGGCAAGACCGAGGCCCACAACCTCGACAAGAACCTCTCCACGATCACCGTCCGGTCGTGCGACGGATTCACCTTCACCCTCGACGTGAGCCAGATCATCCACATCCCGCGCTCCGACGCCCCCAAGGTCATCGCGCGCTTCGGCAGCGTGGCCAACCTGGTCACCCAGGTGCTCGAGCCGACGATCGGCAACTACTTCCGCAACGCGGCCCAGGGGTCGGACGTGATCGAGTTCCTCAAGTCGCGCAGCGTCCGGCAGGATGAGGCCAAGCACGCGATCAGCGACGCGCTCAAGGAGTACAACGTCGGGGCGGTGGACACCCTGATCGGGGACATCGTGCCGCCGGACGAGCTGATGAAGACGCTCACCGACAGGAAGCTCGCCGAGCAGGAGCAGATCACCTACCAGACGCAGAAGATGGCCGAGGAGACCAGGAAGGAGCTCGAGCAGGCCAGGGCCATCGCCAACACGCAGGCCCGGGTCGTCGACTCCGAGCGGAAGGTCACGATCGCGGACTACGACGCGCAGTCGGCCGTCAAGGCCGCCGAAGGCCAGGCCGAGTCGAAGAAGATCAACGCCGCGGCGGATGCCGAGGTGACCCAGCTCACCGGTCAGGCCGAGGCCGGCAGGATCAAGGCCGTCGGTACCGCGGAGGCGGACGTCATCAAGATGAAGATCGCCTCGATGGAGTCCGGCAACTACGCGGCCATCGAGGTGGCGAAAGCGCTGGCCGGCAGCGGCTTCAAGCTGGTCCCCGACATCGTGGCCGGCGGCGGCGATGGCGGGGGGAGCTCGCTGGTGAACGTCCTCCTCGCCGGGATCATCAAGGACCAGATGAGCGGCGTGGGCGATACAGTCGCCATGCTGAGCCCGGCGCCGCTGGCAGCTCCCGCGAGCAACGGCGGTGCGCTCGCGACCGTCGAGGCCCCCGCGCCTCCCCCGCCCCCCAAGCTCGCCCCGCTCGTCTGAGCCTCCGACGCGTTCTCCAGGCGCCCGCGGTGCGAAGCCCGCGGGCGCCTGAGCGCTCACGGCCGTCTCGGGCCGAACATTCAGGGCAGACGGTTCATGCAGCAGCATTTTCCATTCGAGAGTAGAAGTACTTCTTGGCGACCTCTGTGACCACGACATAGAGCGCTGTCAACCCGATCATTGCCAGCATGAGCGGCGCGGGCAGCGGAATGAAGCCGAACAAGGAATGGAAGGGCAGATAGGGCAGCATGAGCGTGATGCCCACGACAGCCAGCGTGCTCGCCAGCAAGAGCGCGCCCGGACGGCTGCGGAAGAACAGATGGCGCGTTCGCACGACGAGCGCGATGACGAGCTCCGTCAACAGCGACTCGACGAACCAGCCGGTGCGGAACTCCTCCGGCGAAGCCCGGAATAGAAACAACAGCGCCCCGAACGTCAGGAAATCGAAGATCGAGCTGACCAGGCCGAAGAGCACCATGTAGTTACGGATGAAGGTGGTGTTCCAGCGGCGTGGTTTCACCACCCATTCCGGATCCACATTGTCGCCCGCGATCGTGGTGGCGGGAATGTCGGACAGAAAGTTGTTGAGCAGGATTTGTGGCGCGAGCAAAGGCAGAAAAGGCAGGAACAGCGAGGCCCCGGCCATACTGAACATGTTGCCGAAGTTGGCGCTGATGGTCGTCAGAATATACTTGAGCGTGTTGGCGAACGTCACGCGGCCCTCGTCAATGCCCTCGCGCAGTATGTCCAGATCCTGCTTGAGCAGCACGAAGTCGGCGGCGTCCTTGGCCACATCCACCGCCGTGTCCACCGAGATACCCACATCGGCGGCGTGCAGGGCCGGCGCGTCGTTGATCCCATCGCCCATGTAGCCGACCACGTGCCCGGTCTTCCGCAGCGCGAGAATGATGCGCTCTTTCTGATTGGGATCCACCTCGGCGAAGATCGTCGTACGCTCGGCGGCGTGCCAGAGCGCCTCGTCACGCATGTTGTTCAGCGCGCTCCCGGTCAGCACGCCGGTGACCGGCAGGCTCACCGCCTCCGCAACGTGTCGAGCCACCTTCTGGTTGTCGCCGGTGATGATCTTGAGCTCTACGCCTCGTTGGGTGAGGTCGACGATGGTTTGCCGCACATCGGCCTTTGGCGGATCGAAGAAAAGCAGAAAGCCGGCGAAGGTGAGGTCGCTTTCATCGGTGCACGAATACGAGCCGGGCCGCACATCGACCGTCTTCGTCGCGACGCCCAGCACGCGGAAGCCCTTGCCGCTCCAATCGCTGTACCGCTGATCCATCGCGGCCCGCCTCGCATCGTCCAGCGGACCGGCTTCCTCTCCAGACTGCACGCGGTTGCAGATGCTCAAGATGTTGTCCAGCGCGCCTTTGGTGATGAGGGTGCGCTCGCCCTGCGCATTGGCCGTGACCACGCTCAGGCGCTTGCGCACGAAGTCGTAGGGGATCTCACCCACCTTGTGCTCGGTGCCGATGCTCAACCCGGCCTGTTGGGCATACGCGTTGATGGCCTCATCCAGCGGATTGTTCAACCCGGTCTGGTAGTGCGCATTGAGATAGATGGAGCGCAGGACGGCTGTGGAGGGTTGGCCTTCGGGATCGAGCGCGCCGTCGAGCCGGACGACCCCTTCGGTGAGCGTGCCGGTCTTGTCGGTACACAGCACGTCCATGCTGCCGAAGTTTTCAATCGCGTTCAACCGGCGCACGATGACGCCGCGCCTGGCCATCCGCTGCGCGCCGTGAGAGAGTGTGATGCTGATGATCGCGGGCAAGAGCTCGGGTGCCAAGCCGACCGCCAGAGCGAGCGCAAAGAGCAGTGAGTCAATGGGAGGCTTGGCGAGGAAGATGTTGACCGCCAGGACGATGACCACCATCGCCAGCATGACCTGGGTCAGCAGATAACCGAAACGTTGGATGCCCCGCTCGAACTCGGTCTCCGCTGGACGCAGGCTCAACCGTTCGGCAATCTGGCCGAACACCGTGGCCCTACCGGTCTGCACGATCAACACCTGCGCCGTGCCGCTGCCCGCGCTCGTGCCCATGAAGACACAGTTGGTGCGGTCCGCCAGGCTGGCCTTTGCCGGGACAATCCCCGCCCTCTTCTCCACCGGGAACGTTTCGCCGGTGAGCACGGCCTGGTTGACAAAGAAGTCATTCGCCTCCAGCACGACACCATCGGCTGGAATCAGGCTGCCCGCCGAGAGCAGCACCACGTCGCCCGGCACCACTCGTTCGGAGGGCAACACCTGCGGCTGGCCACCGCGCAGCACGCTCGATTTGATGGTGACCTGCGACCGCAGCTTCTCGACGGCGTTACCGGCCCGGTATTCCTGCACAAAGCCGAGCATCGTGCTGCCGATCACCACGACCAGCACGATGACGGCATCGGTCCACTCCCCCACGAAGGCGGAGACAATGGCGGCGAAGATGAGGATGAGAACGAGTGGGCTTTTGAACTGGCTCAGAAACAGTCCGAAAGCCGTAGCCCGCCGTTGGGCTTCAATCGCGTTCAGACCGTATTGCTTGATACGGCTCTCGGCGTCTGCTGGTTGGAGACCGTGGTCGGTGCAACGCAGTGCGGAAAGCAGTTGCTCGGCCGAGAGGCTCCAATAAGCCACCGGAGCTCCCCGAGCATCTTCTTGTCCCATCCGTGGCCCCTCGCCTACCGAAGGCCGTAGGCGGAGCGATGGTCAACCATGCCGGGTATCCTAGCAGAGCTGGCTCTGTAACCTTTCGGGCACGCTCTCCGTAAGGACGGGGAGGACTTCCCAGGAGGCTTCCATGACCTCGCTCCTCCGCGATCTGCGCTTCGCCGTCCGGATGCTCGCCAAGAGCCCCGGGTTCACCCTGGTGGCTGTGCTGACTCTCGCGGTCGGCCTCGGCGCCACCACGATCGTCTTCAGCTGGATCCGCGGGCTCATCCTCGAGCCGCTCCCCGGCGTGCCCGACCAGGGCCGCCTGCGTCCGGTCGTCGGCCAGGCCCGGAGCGGCGACTGGCGCAGCATCTCCGCCCCGGACGCCCGCGAGCTGGCGCACAGCGACCTGCCTGCCGCGGTCGCCGCGTTCGATCTGGCGACCATGAGCCTCACGGCCGGCGAACGGCCGGAGCAGGTCTGGGGCATGGTCGTCACCGGCAACTTCTTCGACGTGCTCGGGGTGCGCGCGGCCCCGGGACGGACCTTCCGCCCGGAGGAGGACACGACGACCGGCACCCACCCCGTCGCCGTCCTCTCCCATGAGCTCTGGCGGCGGCGGTTCCAGAGCGATCCGAAGATCGTCGGGAGCACGCTCCTGCTCAACCGCCAGGCATTCACCGTCGTCGGCGTCGCCGCTCCGGAGTTCCAGGGCCCCATCGCCGGCCTGCGCGCGGACCTCTATGTGCCTCTCGCCATGCAGCCGCTGGTCACCCCTGGCGGCGACCGCCTCACGGCGCGCGGCAGCCGCTGGCTGAACGCGATCAGCCGCCTGCGGCCCGGGGTCACCCAGCAGCAGGCCCAGGCGGCTCTCGACACGCTCTCCTCCCGGCTCGCCGCGAGCTTTCCGGACAGCAACGACGGCTACCGCCTGCTGCTGTTCCCGTTCTGGCAGTCGCCGCAGGGCGCCTCGAGCTTCCTCCTGCCGGTGATGGCGGTCCTCGGCGCGATGGCTCTGCTCGTCCTGCTGCTCGCCTGCGCCAACGTGGCGAACCTGCTCCTGGTGCGCGCTCTCGGCCGGCGGCGGGAGATCGCGGTCCGCCTCGCCCTGGGCGCCGGCCGCGGCCTGATCGTGCGCCAGCTCCTCATCGAGGGATTGCTGCTCGCTCTCCTCGCCGGCGCTTGCGGCCTCCTGATCTCCGCCTGGGGACGCAACCTGTTGCTCGCCTTCATCCCCACGACCGACGCGCCCGTGGACCCGCACTTCCCCATCGACGCCGGGCTGCTCGGCTTCGCCGCTCTCCTGTCGCTCACCACCGGGGTCCTGTTCAGCCTGGCGCCGGCGCTCCAGGCCACCTCGCCGGACGTCTCCTCGACCCTGCGGGACGAAGCCGGCGCGGTGTCCGGCGGCCGGAAAGGGGTCGTGCGCAGCGGCTTGGTGGTGGCGCAGATCACGCTCTCCTGCCTGCTGTTGATCACCGCCGGGCTCTTCGTGCGCAGCCTGGGCCGGGCCTCGGAGATCGATCCCGGGTTCTCGGCGCGCAACGTCCTTCTCGCCACGGTGGACCTCTTCCCCGGCGGCTATGACGAGGAGCGGGGGCGGGTGTTCTACCGCGAGCTCCTCCGCCGCCTGTCGGCCCTGCCGGGGGTCGAGTCGGCGTCTCTCGCCTCGGCGGTGCCGCTCGACTTCGGCGGCACCAGCTCGACGAGCCTCGACATCGCCGGCTATGTGCCGGGACGGCAGGAGGAGGTGGTCGTCGAGTACTTCATCGTGGGTCCCGACTATTTCCGCACCCTGGGCATCCCCCTGGTCGAGGGGCGCGACTTCACACCGCGGGACGGCGCGGACGCCCCGCTCGCCCTGGTGGTCAACGAGCGCATGGCGAGCCGGTACTGGCCCGGCCGCGATCCGATCGGCGGCACCGTGCACATCGGCAAGAGGGTGTTCACGGTGGTGGGGATCGCCAGGGACGGCAAGTACGACGAGCTCGGCGAGGCGCCGAAGACCCACTTCTATCTCCCCGTCCTCCAGACCTACCAGTCGCAGATGACGATCCACCTGCGCACCGCCGGCGATCCGGCGGCGCTCGCCGGCACCCTGCGGCGCGAGGTGCGCGCGCTGGACCCGGACCTGCCGCTGACCGCGGTCAAGACCATGCGCGAGCACCTGCGCATCTCGGTGTTCAGCCAGCGCCTGGCCGCCAGCTTCCTGGGATCCTTCGGCGTGCTGGCGCTCGCCCTCGCCACCGTCGGCCTCTACAGCCTGATCCGCTATGCCGTCTCGCAGCGCACCCGCGAGATGGGGGTGCGCATGGCCCTCGGGGCGCGCCCACGCGACATCGAGCGCCTCGTCATCGGCGAAGGGATGGTGCTCGCGCTCCTCGGGCTCGGCCTCGGGCTTGCGCTGGCTTTCGGGATCACCCGCTTCCTGGCCAGCCTGCTGCTCGGCGTCAGCGCCACGGACCCGGCGATCTTCGTGGTGATCACGGCGCTCCTCGCGGCCGTCTCCGTCCTCTCTTCCTATCTCCCCGCCCGTGCAGCGGCCGGGGTGGACCCGAGCGTGGCTCTGCGATCAGAATAAGCGCCTCACGCGTCGACAGCGCCAGGAGGTGGCCCGATGGGCAGGCTCGTCCGCCATCTCCGCCATGCCTTCCGCGGTCTGGTCCGCACCCCCGCCTTCACGGCCGTGGCCGATCGCGCGCCTCAAATACATTCTTGCGCACGGCGCCAAAGAATTCCTGGTGGCAAAGGCCGAGGAGTGGCCTGGCGTTCATTGCGCCATTCCACTGTCGACCGGTGCCCCAGTCGAGGGGACCTGGTTCGACCGGTCGGGAGCTTTCCACCTCATCTTCCCTTCGTTTCCGGCATGCAGACCTGAGCCGCTGCAAGGACCTACACGACCCGCCAGCGTTCAAACAATCTGCAGATCTCACTCCTCTGAGCGGTTCCTTGAGCAAGGATCTGGAGGCTGTGCCTCGTTCACCTGCCTGCCAGCCGAAGACAGCAGCCTTCGGTCGAAACACCGATAGATCAGACGACGGACGGGCGAGCCTCTGTCGCGGCTGGAACCACCTGTGAGTCTTTAGGCCTCCTGTGGAGGCCAGCCGATTATTGGCTTTCAGGAAGAGGGTGGTACCTTCTCAGAGGCCGTCAGGCATCCGCTGCAAGCCCAGGGTTGGCCGCCGAATCCCTTCGATCGCGCGAGTCGGTCGGCAGCGGAACAATATTTAGCCAACTCGGCCATCGCGGTCGAGATCCTCTCCAAATTCTAACTCAAGGCGTTTCAATGCTTCTGCGAGCAATTGTTGAACCTTCGCCAGTTGATGCTCCAGTGCCGCTACGCGACTTTCCAGATTTCCTGCCCGCTTCGCCTGTTCTTCTATCTTCGTTTCTTGAATGAGATCCCAGAAGAGGCCCATCGATTCTACCTCCGACTTCTACGAACTCCTTCTTGTCAGTCCGTGGCCCGCTTCCAAAGCACATTTTCCACCTCGGTCCAAGGTACATGCTTCCGCACAGCCGCAGACTTCGAGGCGAGCGCCTTTGCCTTAGCCGCACTTCTGTAGGCCGCAGACACTAGCCTTGGTTTGACACCTGCAGCATCTATAAGCCACAGCAACATTCCTACCTCAACTATATGATTGTAGATATACTCCGCGTCTCGCCTGGTTTCCGGGCTGCGGCCATAAGCGCCAGGGCTATGGTAGCCTCGTAGCCAACGGAGCCAATGCTCCTTTTGTGTTGTATACCATTTCTTCGGATAAACGCGCGGCACATCAGAAGGCAGAGCCTGAATTGCCCTGATGAAGCTCCTGATGCTGACTGGCCTGCGCATCTTCTAAGACCTCAATCTCGACGGCCAACGTCGCTGGACATAAGCGGTGGCGTCAGCCATCCGCTTGATGCCCGGGGTTGGGAGCCACGTCACTGCTCGTGCGGGCGGCTCTTGTGGGCGACGACTGTGCCGTTGATTGTGTATTGAAGGTCATTGGTCTCGGTTCGCTCAATAAGCCACGCACCGTTGATCAGCCGCCATGTGTCTGTAGACGTGGTCAAGAGCTCGATTGCCTCAGGCGCCGACGCGTTGACGGGAGTTCGCGTGGTAGTCATGTGGTACTGCTGGACGACGGTGGCGAAATCACCGTCCCGGGTGACCGACGTCAGCGTGGTCTCGCTCTTTTTGTTGAGATCTTGGGGCAAGTCGGTGACTTCCTTGACCATCTGGTCCGCCGTCTCGGAATTGCCGCTGACGTCAACACTCACGAAGCCGGGCGCGAGAAGAGCTCGGATTGCCGCTTCGTTGCGTGAGGCCATTGCCGTTTTCATTGCGGCGTAGCGAGACTCGAGAAGCGGCCTGAGCTGAGCGTCATTGGTCTGAGCCGCGAGAGCCGATGCGAAGAGAAGAACGATGGTCGCTATGATCCCAGGCACGGATGTTGCCTTCATCTTGTGACCTCTCTGGATGCGGCAGTTGAAAGAGCCATACATCGTAGCCCGTGGCGCCCAACGCCTGAGCATAAGCGGTGGCGTCAGCCATCCGCTTGATGCCGGGGTTATGCGTTGTCTGACCTCTTCAACACAGTCGCGCCTTCCTGCTTGCAACAACATAGTTGCCTGCTATGAATGCCGCACCCACTGCTAACGCTGCCCAGGCCCAGTCACGGTACACATGGCTTCGTAACTCCTCTTGGCCGAAGAAGAAGATGACGTACAGGAGATAAAGGGCACTTGTAGCAACACCGGGAGTGTACTTGCGCATCTTGATACTGAAGATTGAATGCTGTACCAAATCTGCAGTGATGATCCCCACAGCAATAAGAATCCACCGAGCGTCGAGCCTAGCGCCCATAACCGCGAGAACGGCCAGAAGCAGAAATAGTCCGATCTGGTCGACGAACAGGCCTTTAATTCGACCCACCGGACAGTTCGCGTTCCCTCCGAACCACTCCATGTTGAAGAAGCTGCGGAATCCTTTCGCGGCTTCCTCCGCAATGTGAACCGCGGCAAGAGCGATGAGAACGGTTGAGACAACGAATGGAATACCGTCGTCGACGTTCATTGCGTTGCCCTCCACAAGTTTCGAGGCGCATAACATGTAAGCGTCTATCCGGGTTGCCCCTGCGACAAAGCTCCGCCTGCCACCGCGCTATGCGGTCCTCGGATAGACGCAGGTTGAACGAAACCGCGCACCACTTCCGTCGGCAGTCTATGGACAATCAATCCGCAGGAGATCGCCGCCCCGAGCGAGCCACGGTCGACAGAAGGGACCCGCCACGTGATTCCCGCGCTTCAAGAACGCTTCCCCCGTGTATCTGCGGCTGGCATAGAGCCTCCCGACAACGATTTCGTTTCAGCCATTCTACCGCAGGTGCAAGAAGAATACACCCCTCCCAGACCTCTGTCGAGGTCTAGAGGGCTCGGCGAGCACGTGACAGACGACCAGCTCAGGGAGGCGACCTCTCTGGCGGCCCAACCGACGGCGCCAGCTCCTCGACCAGCCGCAGGTGGCCCTTTCCACAGACCGGACACACCGTCGGGTCACAGCCGGTGAGCCGAGTCAGCCGGCTCTGCCAGTCCTCCTCCACCACCAAGTCCGGCGCAACCTCTCCCTCGGCCGCCGACTCGACCCCAAGCAGCTCACGGCATCGCGCCAGACTGGTCTCGCGATTCCGGTTCGCCAGCAGGCCGTAGTAGCGGATCCGCACGAGACGATGGGGCAGAACGTGGAGAAGGAAGCGGCGGATGAATTCCGCTGGCGGTCCAACGACAGCCCGCCACCCGGAACAATGCAGTGCAGGTGCGGATGCAGCTCCAGCGTCTGGCTCCAGGTGTGCAGCAGCGAAAGCACTCCGATGCGCGCGCCCAGGTGGTTTGGGATCGGCCGCGATCTCCAGCAACGTCTGAGAAGCGCTGGTAAACAACAGATCGTAAAACCACTTCGGATTGGCCAAGGCGAGGGGATTGAGGTCGTGGGGAACCGTGAAGACCACGTGAAAGTAAGGGACCGATAACAGCTCGCGGCTGCGCTGCTGCAGCCAAAGCTCCCTGTCCAGGTTCTGGCACTTCGGGCAATGCCGGTTGCGGCAGGAATTGTAGAGGTTGATCTCTGAGCCGCACTCGTCACACTCATACAGGTGGCCGCCCAACGCGGAGGTATGTGTGCCGGCTCATCTCACCCTTCGCAGCTGACTAGACCCGCCAGCTGCAAAGAGCCCTGAGCCGATAGCTTCCAAAGCCCCATTCCCAGAGGCTCCAAGGAGGCTTTCCCCTCTGCCGCTGGATCTCACCAGGAGTGACCTCCAGAAAAAGCTTCTCTTGATGGAAAAAGCGCCTTGCGGGATGACGCGGGGGGCGGGCCCATCCGGCCCAACGGGCCGGGAGACTCCAGCCCAGGGATGAGGCCGCAGGCCGATTCCCTGGGTCAACGGGCCCCGCAGTCTCCGCGGCCTGAAGGGCCGCGAGAACCTGAACCGAGGGCTGAGCCGACTCCGGCGAGAAACCTCTCGCGGCCTTTCAGGCCGCGGTGGTGGATCGCAATCTCACCCAGGGAATCGGCCTGCGGCCTCATCCCTGGGCTGGGCTCTGCCGGCCCGTTGGGCCGGGCCGGAAGAACCGGAAGATTGGGCTGGCTTTTGTAACAACCGGGTAGATTATCTCAACGCGTGGCCGGGAAGTTTCCGAGAGAGGTACCGGGCGGGCGAGAAAGTCCCGGGACGGGGCTCATCCGGTCAGCTGACGGAGTGACCAAGTCTGCAGACCGGGCAAGGAAGTCCCGTGACGAGCTCAGCACGTCTGCTGACCGAATGAGAAAGTCGGGTGACCGGATGAGAATGTCTCGAGACCGGCTCACCCAGCCCCTTGATCGGCTCACCCGGTCAGCTGACCGGCGACACATCCTGCAGACCGGGTGAGAAAGTCCCGTGACTGGCTCAGTCAGTCAGCGGACTGGATGAGAAAGTCTCGAGACCGGCTCACCCAGTCGCCTGACTGGCTCACCCGGTCAGCTGACTGGCTGACAAAGTCTGCAGACCGGACGAGAAAGTCGCGCGACTGGCTCAGTCAGTCAGCGGACTGGATGAGAAAGTCTCGAGACCGGCTCACCCAGTCGCCTGACTGGCTCACCCGGTCAGCTGACTGGCTGACAAAGTCTGCAGACCGGATGAGAAAGTCGCGCGACTGGCTCAGTCAGTCAGCGGACTGGATGAGAAAGTCTCGAGACTGGCTCACCCAGTCGCCTGACCGGCTCACCCGGTCAGCTGACTGGCTGACAAAGTCTGCAGACCGGATGAGAAAGTCCCGAGACTGGCTCACCCAGTCGCCTGACTGGCTCAGCACGTCAGCCGACGAAATGACCGCGTCACGAGACTGGACGAGCAAGGCCCGCAACTTTTTCCGCCAATCAGGAGACCGGCCGATGAGATCGGGAGACTTGGCGGGCGGGAAGCAGGCCGGCTCTCGGTGTCAGCCGGCGGAGCGGTGAAGGACAGGGTCGGGACGGGGGGGCGGCGGGACGGAAAGCGGGGACGTGCGGAGCACGTCCCCGGGGAGGACAACAGCTACGAGCGGTCCGCTGCCGTGGTCGGCGTGGCGGCCGCCGCGGCGGGCTCCTCCGGCTGCGGCGCCGGCGGGGAGGCGGCCTTGGGCTTCCGGCCACGGAACGGCTTCAGGCCGAAATCGGCGAGCTTCTCGGAGCGGATGCCGTAGTGCTGCTTGACCGCCAGCTGCAGGATGGTGGCCAGCCGCTCCGCCTCCGTGAGGAAGCCCTGGAGATCCTGCGACGCCTCCTGCTTGCCGGCCGTGTGGGAAGCCTGCCGGTCGGCGGCCTCCTGGATGCGGGCGAACAGGCCCTCGAAGAGGGCAAGGCTCGGCTCCAGGTGGCTGAGCTCCTCACGGTTGCTGAGCAACCGCGCGAGCAGCCGCTGCAACATCCCCATCTTCCCCTTCACCGTCTTCTCTCTCGCCATGATGCGTCTCCTTTCTGCCGGGGTGATTCCCGGCATCGAGAAGGGTAGAGGGATGAGAACCGG
>DASPXX010000302.1:0-5191 GCA_035637095.1 Thermoanaerobaculia bacterium | reverse complement strand
GAGCCGTCCATGAGCTGGACGGTGACGTAGCCGGAGTACTCGAAAACCACCCGGCGCCACCGGGTCGCATCGGTGAAGAGCGGCGGGCGGGCGACCCCGTCGGCCTCCAGCTCTTCGACGGTCCAGATCCCATAGAGCGGGGGTCGCGGGAGCAGGTTGCCCCCATCCTTGCTGGCTTCGTAGGACTGGTCCAGCATGGTTCCGGAATAGGCGGCGACCAGCAGCACCTGCGCGACGAGCGCGGTGCGGCGGAAACGCGCCCGCGGCGGACGGGCCGCGGCGGCCTCGACCGGCCGGTTGAGCACGAACAGGTTGAGCAGCCGCCGCAGGTCGGGGAGAATCAGGAAGACTCCCATCGCCAGCAGGTGGGACGAATACAGCTTGACGGGGACGTCGTAGCTGTAATTGAGGACGACCACGTGGCTCATGACGCCGACGCTCACCAGAGCACCCAGCAACGCGGTGCGGCGGAAGGCGAGGAGCAGGCCGCCGATCATCTCGGCGGCGCCGGCGAAGATGGTGTAGCCTGAGGAGGCGCCCATGAAAATCCACAGGAGCCCCATCGGCGAGGATTCCCCGAAAGGCTCGATGAGCTGGCTGGGGAAGGGCTTGGCGAACTGGGCCGGGATGACCTTGTAGGCGCCGTACACGAGCATCGCCGCGGCGAGCGCGAACCGGATGTAGACCCGCAGCCCTTCGTCCAAGCGGGTGTGCTCGGGCCGTTTTCTGTCGAGGACCGTCCAGACCACCGTGGCGACCACCGCGAGGATCAGGAAGCAGAGGACCTGCACATAATCGAAGGTCTTGTCGCCGCTGCCGTTGTGCCGGACCGTGACGTCGAGGCCGAGCAGGTGCTTCCCGGCCCAGGGCACGAGCCCGTTCCACAGGTCCTGGTACGGCTTGGTGATGATCTCCCCGGCCCAGGGGATTGCCTTGAGAGGGAACGGTAGGTTGTAGAGCACCAGGTAACTGAAGGCGAAGCGGAAGAGAACCCGCTTGCCGGGGCTCCACGACGGAGAGGTAGTCGTCGGATCCATGAGCCTGAGCCGCCCTCTTGAGTGTACCAGCGAAGTGTACCGCGTTCGGGTGGCCCGAGCTTCGGTCATTCCGCACCGCGGCAGAATCCGCGGAATCCCTCCCCTTGCCAAAGAAACGATCGATCGTGCTATAATGTCGCAGTGCGGCAAGAGGCGCCCGGGCGGCGGTAAGCCGTTTGCATGGAAGCCCAGCCGAGAAGGGGACGACCATGGCCAAGGAGCACCAGAACGTCAGCGAGCTGGAGTCGCGGAAAGTGGCGGAGGCCGCCCGCGAGACCGAATGGAGGCAGCCCAGCTTCCTCCGCGAAATGTTCCTCGGAAACTTCCGGCTCGATCTCATCCACCCCTACCCCCTGCCTGAGGACGAGCGGCCCGAGTTCACCGCTTTCTACAACGCCCTCAAGGAATTCGTGCGCGACCAGGTCGACCCGGTGGAGATCGACACCACCGGCGAGTACCCCGAGAGCATGGTCGACGGCTTGCGCAAGCTGGGCGCCTTCGGCATGAAGATCCCCAAGAAGTACGGCGGGCTCGGCTTCACCAATGTCGAGTACCAGAAGGTCATGGAACTGCTCGGCAGCATCGACGGCAACCTGTCGGCCCTCCTCTCGGCGCACCAGTCGATCGGCGTGCCGCAGCCGCTCAAGCTGTTCGGCACCGACGCGCTCAAGGAGAAGTACCTGCCGCGCTGCGCCAAAGGGGAGATCTCGGCCTTCGCCCTGACCGAGGCCCAGGTCGGCTCCGACCCGGCGCAACTGACGACCAGCATCGAGAAGACGCCGGAGGGGGACTACATCTTGAACGGCGAGAAGCTCTGGTGCACCAACGGCACCATCGCCAAGCTCCTCGTCGTCATGGCCCGCGACCCCAGGAACAAGAAGATCAGCGCTTTCGTGGTCGAGACCGAATGGCCGGGCGTCAAGGTGGAGCACCGCTGCCACTTCATGGGCCTGCGCGCGCTCGCCAATGCGGTGATCAGCTTCAAGAACGTGCGGGTCCCCGCCGGGAACCTGATCGGCGCCGAGGGCAAGGGGCTCAAGATCGCGCTGACCACCCTGAACGACGGCCGCCTGTCGATCCCCAACGGCTCGGTCGGCACGGTCAAGCTCTGCCTCGAGATCTGCCGCAAGTGGGCCAACGAGCGCGTGCAGTGGGGCAGGCCCGTGGGCAAGCACGAGGCCATCGCCCACAAGCTCGCCGACATGGCGGCCACCACATTCGCCATGGAGTCGATCGTCAAGCTCGCCACCCAGATGGTCGACCGCGGCGGCTACGACATCCGCCTGGAGGCGGCGGCCTGCAAGGAGTGGAACACGGCGCGCACCTGGGAGATCGTCGACGAGACGATGCAGATCCGCGGCGGCCGCGGCTACGAGACCGAGACGTCGCTCGCCGCCCGTGGCGAGGAGCCGATCGGCGTCGAGCGGATGATGCGCGACTACCGCATCAACAAGATCTTCGAAGGGTCGAGCGAGATCATGCACCTGTTGATGGCCCGCGAGGCGGTGGACAAGCACCTCGAGGTCGCCGGGGCGATCATCGATCCCGAAAAGAGCATGCGCGACAAGCTGGCCGCCATCCCGCCGATGACGGCGTTCTACGCCTCCTGGTATCCGACCCGCTGGCTCGGCTGGGGGCAGTGGCCGCGCTACCAGGAGTTCGGCGACCTGGCGGCGCACCTGCGCTTCGTCGAGCGCAACACCCGCCGCCTGTCGCGGCAGATCTTCCACGGCATGCTCGTCCACCAGGCGAAGCTGCAGAACAAGCAGGCGTTCCTGTTCCGCCTGGTCGACATCGCCAACGAGCTGTTCGCCATGGCGGCGTCGGTCTCCCGCGTGCAGGCCCTGCGCGAAGAGGGGCGCACGGATGCCGAGAACGCCGCTGAGCTGGCCGATCTCTTCTGCCGCAACGCGCGGCGCAAGGTCGCCCGGCTCTTCCGCGACCTGTGGGCGAACGACGACGTCCGCAAGTACAGGATCGCCGTCAAGGTGCTCGAAGGCAAGCACGCCTGGCTGGAGACGGGCATCCTGACGCTGGAGGACCGCCGGGTGGGCAGCCTGAGGCCGGAGGGCGTCTTCGGCGAGCCCGAGCCCAAGCCGGTGCCGAAGGCCCGGCCGGTCGGGAAGAGCTGAGGAGCGCGGAGCGGCTGTGCGCGCCGTCCTGCCGCCCGAAGATCCACGCATCCCGGTACCGCGCGTCGGGGACCTCCCCGACCCGGTGCCGGGTCCCGGAGAGATCCTCGTCGCGGTGGAGGCGGCGGGCCTCAACCACGCCGACCTGCACCAGCTGCGTGGTCAGTACCCACCGCCGCCGGGGGAGAGCGACGTGCCCGGCCTCGAATGCTCCGGGCGCGTCGCAGGGCGCGAGATGCCGGGCCTGTGGCAGCCGGGCGCCCGCGTGATGGCCCTCCTGGGCGGCGGCGGCCATGCCACCCGCGTCGCGGTTCCCGTGGGGCAGCTCATGCCCCTCCCCGACAAACTGTCGTTCGAAGAGGGCGGCGTCATCCCCGAAGCCGGTCTCACCGCCTGGACGAACCTCGTCGTGGAAGGAGGGCTTCAGGCCGGGGAGATCGTCCTGATCACCGGCGCCACCGGCGGTATGGGGAGCTTCGCCGTGCAGCTCGCCCGTGAGCTGGGGGCGCGCGTCCTCGCCGCCGGCCGCGATCCGGGCCGCCTGGAGCAGCTCCGCGCCCTGGGCGTCGAGGAAATCTGCGTCGCCGGCAGCGATCTCGCGAAACAGGTGCGCGAAGCGACCGGAGGCCGCGGTGTCGACCTGGTCTTCGATCTCGTCGGCGGCGCGTCGATCAACGCGCATCTGGGCGCCCTGCGCGACGGCGGGCGCCTGGTGCTCATCGGTCTTCTCGGTGGCCGGAAAGTGGACGTCGATCTCGGAGCGGTCCTCTCCCGCCGGCTGCGCATCACGGGCTCGGTGCTGCGTCCCCGCCCGCGTGCGGAGAAGGCGGGCCTCGTCGAAGCCTTCACCGCCTTCGCCCTGCCGCGCCTGCGCGACGGGCGCTTGAAGCCGGTGGTCGAGAAAGTCGTTCCCTTCGAACGTGCCGCCGAGGCCTACAAGGCTCTGGACCAAGGCGGGACGTTCGGAAAAATCGTGTTGAAGATGTAGGCCTCCGCGGTTCTGATACAATTAAGTCATCAGGCAAAGGTCCTAGCAGCTTCGGCGCCCGTCCCTGGGCCGACCGGGGCTGTTGGCGAATCATGATGACTGTCGTTGGACTCTCTTTCCGTCGAAGCTTCCGCTCGGGTCTCGCTGCGCTGGCGATGGCGGCGTGGCTCGTCGCCATTGCCCCACCGGCAGCGGCCGGGGAGGAGAGCCCCGACCAGGCGCTCGCACGCCTCGACGCCCGCCTCGATGAGCATCCGGACGATCTCGCGGCGCTGGCGGAGCGGGCCGGTGTGCGGGAGAGCCTGGGCCGGCCGATGGGTGCCTTCCTCGACCGCCAGGAGATCCTGCGGCGGAACCCCGAGGACGCTGATGCCGCGCGCCTCGCCGCTGACGATCTGGCCACCGCGGGAGCGCCGCAGGCGGCGGCCGCTCTCCTCGAGCGCTATCCGGCGGCGCTCTCCGGAGAGGCCGGCGCCGCTCTGACCCGCCGGATCGAGGGGGATCTCGCCGCCCGCCGTATCCGCTGGGGATGGGCCGAGCCGGTGTTCGACCCCGCCCGGCGGCATCACGAGGCCGAGGCGGCGATCGCCGCGCTCGAGACGATGCACCGGAAGGATCCGGGGGATGCAAGGGCGACCGGCGACCTCGTCCTCGCCTACCGCCTGGCGGGCCGCATGGAGGACGTCCTCATCCTCTGGGAGACGGCGGTGCGCCGCGACGGGGCCCCCTACTGGCTGCGCAATGCCGCCGCCGACGCCTACCTGGCGCTGCACCGGCCGGCGGAAGCCGAGGCGCTCTACCGTTCGTTCGCCGAGGAGCGGGCCGGCTTTCCGGAGCCGTGGCTCGGCATCTACTGGGCAACGATCGAGCAGCGGCGCTACGGCGACGCCGCGGCCGCCCTCGAGCAGTTGGCGAAGATCCCCGGCCAGGAGCTGACGGCGGAGGTCCAGCGGGGGTGGCTGCTCTTGTTCCAGGACCGCACCGTTGCCGGGCAGGCGTATTTCGAAGCTCTGTTCGACCGGCATCCGGGCGAC
>DASPXX010000301.1:0-10186 GCA_035637095.1 Thermoanaerobaculia bacterium | reverse complement strand
CGCGGCCATCCAGGCGGCGGAGCGGGCCCGCGAGCTGATCGCCAAGGCGGTCTCCGAGCAGCTCGAAGTCCCCTCCGGACGCCTGGTCTTCGCCGAGGGACGCGTCTTCGACAGCGCCGATCCCGACACCGGGCTGAGCTTCCCCGAGGCGGTCATCGCGGCCGAGGCGCGCTTCGGCACGCTCGCCACCACCGGGAGCTACATCCCACCGCGCTCGCCGGGCAAATATAAAGGCGCGGGCGTCGGCCCCTCCCCCGCCTACTCCTACACGGCGGCCGTGGTCGAGGTGGAGGTCGACCCCGAGACCGGCCTGTGGAATCCGCTCCACGTCTGGATCGCCCACGACGTCGGAAAATCGATCAATCCGGTGCTGGTCCTGGGACAGGTCGAGGGGAGCGTGTACATGGGGCTTGGCGAGGTGATGATGGAAGAGTCGGCGTTCCGCCGGCTGCCGCGCCATCTCTCGAACGCCTTGGTACACAAGTTCCCGTCGATGCTCGAGTACAAGAGCCCGGCCTTCACGGAGATGCCGCCCGTGACCACCTATCTGATCGAAGAGCCCGATCCGCAGGGACCGTTCGGAGCCAAGGAGGTCGGCCAGGGTCCGCTCCTGCCGGTGATGCCCGCGGTGGCCAATGCGATCTATGACGCTGTGAGAGTGCGAATCGATCAGAGCCCGATCCATCCGCACATGATCCTCAAAGCGCTGCAGGCCAAAGCCAAAGGAGACGAGCCGCGCTTCGGTCCCAAAGCCTTCCCCGAGGTCGACTTCGGCGAGACGCTCGTCGTCCCCACCCCGGATCAGGGAGGCGACGGCAAGGCAATCAACGACTATAAAGAAAAGCTGCGCGCCGGCATGCGCTCCGCCTCGGGAACCATGATGAGCCGCGAGGAGGCGCTGCGGAAGAAAAAGGTTTCCGTGCTGACGACCGAGTTGAAAGGGGGGCGCTGATGGCCGAGCTTCGAAAAACTCAAGTCCTGCTGGAACCCGAGGAGTATGAGCGTCTCGAAGAGGTCGCAACGAGGCGGGGTATTTCCATTTCGGAGTTGATCCGCCTCACTCTACGCGAGCGCTACATGCCAATTTCCCGCACTCGCCAAGAAGCCGCCGAAGCAATCTTGCGTATGAAGATTCCCGGCAAATGGGGGAGCTGGGAGGAGATTGAGACAGAGATCGAGGAATCTCATGACAGCAGTCTTCCTTGACGCAAACGTTTTCCTCTATGCGGCTGGTGCCGACCATCCATTGAGAGAGCCTGCCCAGCAGGTGATCCAAAAAGTATCTCAAGGAGAGCTGTTAGCCACGGCAAGCGCAGAGATCCTGCAGGAGATTCTCCACGTCATGCATCGCCGAGACCAAGTCGACCTGGGCGTCCAGTTGGTTCGCAATACCGGTCTCCTTTTTCCGGATCTTCTTCCGATTACCCTCAACGACATGCTCATCGCGAGTGACCTTCTCAAGCGGTACCCACAAATTCGAGCACGCGATGCAGTTCATGCGGCCACCATGCTCAACAACGGGTTGGATTCGATTATCAGCTCGGATCATCACTTTGATGATATCCTGGAGATCCGTCGTATCCCGCTTGATTCCTTCGAGTAGGTCCGAGGAGATTCATGCTGCGTCTTCCCGAATTCCGTTTCCTGCAGCCGAAGACCCTCGCCGACGCCACGGCGATTCTCGCGGGGGAAGAGAACGTCCGCCTGGTGGCCGGGGGGACAGATCTCTGGCCGAACATGAAGCGCCGGCACCAGAAGGCGCAGACCGTGGTCAGCCTGATGCGGCTCCCCGAATTGCACGGCATCCGGATCAATTGCGCAGGAGGCCCGCTGCGCATCGGTGCCACGACGATCCTCGCGGACATCGAGGTGGACCCCCAGGTGCGAGAGCGCTGGCCCGCTCTGGCCACGGCCGTGGCCTCGATCTCCTCGCCGCCGCTGCGCAACATGGGGACGATCGGCGGCAATGTCTGCGTGGACACGCGCTGCACCTACTACAACCAGACCGAGGACTGGCGCCGCGCGATCGACTACTGCTTGAAAGCCGAAGGCTCGATCTGCTGGGTCGCCACCAGCTCGCCGGTCTGCCTGGCGCACTCGGCCTCCGACTCCGCGCCCATGCTCTGCGCCCTGGGAGCCGGCGTGCGGCTGGCCTCGAAGGATGGCGAGCGGGTGATCCCCCTCGAAGATCTCTACAACGACGACGGCATTCACTACCTGAGCAAGCGGCCGGACGAAATCGTCACCGACATCACTCTGCAGGCGACCTCCGACTCGACGCGCTGCCGTTCCGCCTTCTGGAAGCTACGCCGCCGCGGCTCGATCGACTTCGCGGTCCTCTCCGCCGCCGTGGCGCTGTGGACCGATCCGGCCGGGACCGTCACGCAGGCGCGGATCTACCTGGGAGCCGTCGGCTCGCAGCCGGTCGCGGCCACGGAAAGCGCCGAATTCCTGCTCGGCAAGCCGCTCACCCCCGAGGTCATCGCCGAGGCTGCGAGCTTGGCCCGGAAGCCCGCCTACCCCGTGGACAACACGGATTTCCAGGCGCAGTGGCGCGGCGCCATGGTGGTCAAGTACACGGAAGCGGCGCTGCGGGAGGCTGCCGGGCTGCCGGTCGAGCGGCTGGCCCCGAAACACCTGCCGGTGGTGGGATGAACTTTGCGGCCGTCCTCCAGACCGTCGTCGACTTCCTGGAAAGTCAGCGCACACGGTATGCGGTCATTGGGGGGGTCGCGATTGTGATGTATGGCCTCCCCCGCACGACCCTGGACCTCGATCTGATCGTGGAATCGACAGCCCAGGAACACCTCGTCCGCTGGCTGGAATCGTTGGGTTATCAGACCCTCCATCGCTCGAGCGGTTACTCCAACCACTCCCATCCGGAGCCTGCCTGGGGAGAGTTGGACTTCGTCTATGTCCAAGGGGAGACGGCAGAGAAGTTGTTCTCCGATTGCCAGCACTCTCC
This sequence comes from Thermoanaerobaculia bacterium, assembly GCA_035637095.1. Classification (GTDB taxonomy): domain Bacteria; phylum Acidobacteriota; class Thermoanaerobaculia; order Multivoradales; family UBA5704; genus UBA5704. Next base: position 7,221 of record DASPXX010000301.1, on the reverse strand, counting down.
AGGCCCTGGCGGCCTGATCGTCCCGGTTCCCCGTCCCGAGCACCTGGCGGCGCTGAAGGTGACCGCGATGAAGAACGACCCTGAACGGACCTTCCGCGAGCAGGAAGACATCCGTTTCCTTCTGAGCCTGCCCGGAGTGGATCGCCGCGAAGTGCGGAGCTATTTCGAGCGATATGGGCTCGCGGAGCGCTTCGATGAGCTCGCCTGACTTCGATCTCCTGGATCTCGAGCGAGACATCCCGACGACGCCGGAGGACATCCAGGCCCTCCGCCACAACCGCCCGCGGATGCCCGAGAACTGGTGGGATGTCCTGACCCAGGCATCGGAACAGCTTCCCGGTGTTCAGGAGGCTCTGCGACGCCGCAAGACCTTCGAAGGCTGCGAGCCTTTCACCCTCTGAGGTTCACGGGCTCTCCAACTCGCCGGGAGGGAGCCGGACCGCGTCGATGATTTCGGTCGGAACTTCCTGGGGCTCCCCTGAAGGCTCCTCCTGAGCCGCCCCTGCCTCCTGGCTCCGCTTCTTGCGCGGCGGGCAGAGGAAGTGCCGCGAGTAGGCCTCCTCGATGGCCGGAACGCCGTACTTGGAGAAGCGGAGCTTGACCTTCGGCCCCTTCCCCCACTTCCGGTAATCGGTCTGGGAGGGCTTCATCTTGGAGTGCTCTGCATGCATCTTCAAGATCCGGAGGATGCGGCTCGCCTTCTCCAGGTTGCAGCGGATGACCTTCTCCAGATAGGGGACCCGCCCCATCCGCCACGCCTCCACATCCGCCTTGCCGAGCAGATCCATCCGCACGAAGACGTCGACCGGCGTCACCACGTCACCGGTCTCCAGGATCGCTGTCACCGCCCGGACGATCCGGGGGTAATATTTGTCTTTCTTGTAGCTTTCCAGGGTCACTCGCTTCATCGCTTGTCGCCTCGGGACACGACAAGCTTACAGAGAGGTCTCGCCCTTCAGCAAGGGGGACCGGGAGCTGATAAGCTCTTGCTGCGAAGCTCGTACTGCGAGGACCTTTCATGGAGAGCTCCATCTACCGCCTGCACATCGCTCCGGCCGAAGGGGCGCCGTTCGACTTCTTCCTCGAGAGGGAGTCGGTCGTCGTCGGACGCTCGATCGACGCCGACCTGGTCATCGAGGATCCGTTCCTGTCGCGGCGCCACTCCCGCCTCTTCCGGGTGGGAGGCGCCCTGCTCGTCGAGGACCTGGGGTCGCGCAATGGGACGTTCGTCAATGAGCAGCCGGTGCTGACCGCAGCCCCGGTTCGACCCGGCGACGTGGTGCGCATCTCGGCGACCACGCTGACCGTGCATCTGGAGGATCAGAAACCGCAGGAGCAGGAGGCTGTCGCCGCCGTCGAGGAGCCGCTCGATGCGACGGTCTTCCGCCGGGCCGCGGAGCTTCTCCAGGAATGGGAGAACCCCACGGAATCGCGCCTGCACGGGGAGGAGGCCCTCCGGCGCTATGCCGGCCGACTGAAGGTCCTCAACGACGTCCACCAGGCTCTCGGCCGGCCCCTCACCCTGTTCGATCTCCTGGAGCTGATCCTCGACCGGGTCTTCGACCATCTGCAGCCGGACCGCGCCGCCATCTTCCTGCGGGGACCCGACGGCGAGGTCCGCGTGGCCGCCAGCCGGTCGGCCGGAGAAGAGACCCGTCCGGGAAGCCCGGCCGACCTCCCGGTCTCGCGCAGCCTGACGCGCGAGGTCCTCGACAAAGGCATGGCGGCTCTCGTGCTGGACATCCTGGCGGACGAGCGGTTCTCCACGGCGCAGAGCATGCTCCTCTCGGGTGTGCGCAGCCTGGTCGCCGCCCCCCTCCTCACGCCGGAGGGGACGCCCGGGCTGATCATCCTGGAGTCGCAGGCCGGAGCCCGGCAGTTCTCCGAGGAAGATCTCGAGCTCCTCGTCTCCCTGGCTTCCGTGGCGGCCCTCCACCTCCGCAATCTGCGGCTCACGCTCGAAGCGGCCGAGCGCCGCCGCCTCGAGGAGGAGCTGGTGCTGGCGCGGCGCATCCAGACGGCACTCCTCCCGGACCACCTGCCGAAGACCCCCGGCTGGTCGCTCCACGGCATGAACGTCCCGTCGCGCGGCGTCTCCGGCGACTATTACGAGGTGGTCACCCGGAGGGACGGGAAGGAGCTGGTGCTGATGATCGCCGACGTCTCGGGGAAGGGGATGGGCGCATCGCTCCTCACCATCTCGCTCCAGGCGCTCTCCGAAGGACCGGTCGAGGACGGCCTGCCGCCGGACGAGATCTGTGTCCGCCTCTCCCGCCAGCTCTTCCGCCGGACGCCCCCGGAGAAGTACGCCACGGCATTCCTCGGAGTGCTGGAGGTGGACACCGGTCTCCTGCGCTACACCAACGCGGGCCACAACCCGGCGCTCCTGGTGCGCGCGGACGGCACGGCCGAGGAGCTCGCGGCCACCGGCCCGCCGCTCGGGCTGTTTTCGGTGACCCCCTACAGCGCCGCCGAGAAGGTGCTCGCTCCGGGCGACCTCCTCGTCCTGTACACCGACGGCTTCGTCGAGGCCATGGACCCCGAGGGCGAGGAGTACGGCCTGGAGCGCTTGCAGGCGGTCTGCGTCCGTCACGCAGAGGACGGCGAGGCGCTGGCGGCAGCCCTGGATCAGGATCTGGAAGAGTTCGTCCGCGGCGTCCCCTGCGCGGACGACCGGACGCTGGTCACGGCGCGGCGGCTGGGGAACTGATCCCATGCCCCTCTCCCCGACCCTCTCCCCACGGGGAGAGGGAGAGCCCTGATATCTATTCACGGCGTGAATGATTATCATTCATGGCGTGAATGATCCGCAGCTCCTCCCCCGCGCTCTTCAGCCGATGCTCGATCTGGCCATGCGCTCGTTCCCTGTGGTCGTGGTCACAGGATCGCGCCAGACGGGCAAGAGCACGCTGGTCCGCTTCCTGGCGGACGAGGAACCCCGGCCGTACCTGACGCTCGACGACCTGGAGATCCTGGAGCGGTCACGCCAGGAGCCCGACGCTCTGGTGCGCAGCGCCGACCGGATGACGCTCGACGAGGTGCAGCGCTCCCCCGACCTCTTGCTCGCCGTCAAACGGACCGTCGACGAGCGGCGGATCGCCGGCCGCTTCCTCCTCACCGGATCGGCCAACCTTCTCCTGCTGCAGAAGATCTCGGAATCGCTGGCCGGCCGTGCGGCCTATCTGACCCTCTGGCCCCTGACCCGTCGCGAGCAGCTCGGTGCCGGAAGCACCGGCGTCTGGTCCCGGCTCTTCTCCGCGCCGGAGTCCGGATGGCAAGATCTCCTGCGGTCGGAGGAAGCGCCCGAGGAAGACTGGCGCGCCCTGGCGTTGCGGGGCGGCTATCCGATCCCGTCCCACGAGCTCACTGATCCCGCGGCCCGAACGCTGTGGCTCGACGGCTACACCCGCACCTATCTCGAGCGGGATCTCCAGGAGATCTCCTCTGTCGATTCCCTGGTGGACTTCCGGCGGCTCATGCGAGCGGCCTGCCTTCGCCTCGGCAACCTGGTCGAGCAAACCGAGCTCGGACGCGACGTCGGCATGCCACAGCCGACCGTGCGGCGCCATCTGGGACTGCTCGAGGCTTCGTATCAGCTCATCCGGATCCCCGCCTTCGCGGTCAATCGCACCAAACGCCTGATCAAGACCCCCAAGCTCTATTGGTGCGACACGGCTCTCGCGCTCCATCTGGCCGGCGAGACCGAGCCGCGGGGAGCCCACCTGGAGAACCTGATCCTGAACGACCTCCTCGCCTGGCGCGAAGCGCAGATTCCCAGACCGGAGCTCTTCTACTGGAGGACCTCGACCGGGGAGGAGGTGGATTTCGTCGTCGAGCACCAGACGCGGTTCCTCCCGATCGAGATCAAGGCCACGGACAAGCCCCGCCTCGCCGACGCACGCGGCCTGACCGCCTTCCGCCGGGAGTATCCCGCCGAATCCCTCCCCGGCCTGCTTCTTCACACCGGGCAGGAGACCGGCTGGATCGCGGACGGAGTGCTGGCGACGCCGTGGTGGAAGGTGATCTGAAACGCTCCCCAGACCCCGATCGGCGGTCCCTCATGCTATCCTGATTCCGGAGAAGAGATCCCTCTTCCCATGTGTCGACTTGCGGGATAGAGTCCTCGCAAGAAACGACTTCGACGGGAGAAAAACCATGAGCCAGCCAGCGGTCGCGGCGCTCGCCCCCCTTCCCTTCGAGCTCGTCTACGACGACGGGGAGCCTTTGGACAGCAACTGGCACCGCATCCAGATGAGCCTCTTCATCAACGTGACCCGCCAGGCCATGGCGGAGCGCGGGCGGACCGACTTTTTCGTCGGCGCCAACATGTTCGTCTACTACTCCTACGAGCAGGCCCGGGGGATCGCGGCCGATCCCGTGGGCTCCAAGCAATTTCGCGGTCCCGACATCTTCTTCGTCGGCGATGTCCCCGCGCGGCATGACCGCCAGGTCTGGGTGGTGTGGGAGGAGGGCGGCCGCCACCCCGACGTCATCATCGAGCTGCTCTCCCCGTCCACCATGAAGAAGGACCGGACGGTCAAGAAGGATTTCTACGCTCGGACGTTCCGGACGGCGGAGTACTACCTCTACCGGATCGAGACGCAGACTCTGGAGGGCTTTCGGCTGGTGGGCGGCGAGTACCAGCCGAGGCAGCCCGAAGCTCCGGCTGCGGGGCGTTTCTGGAGCGAAAAGATGGGCCTGGAGCTCGGGCTCTGGCAGGGCCGGATCGAGGAGCAGGACGCCACCTGGATCCGTCTGTTCGATCGCGCGGGCCGGATGATCCCCACCGGCGATGAGCGCGCCGAGGCCGAGCGCCAGCGCGCGGAAGAGGCGGAAGCACGCGAGGAGGCCGAACGACAACACGCCGAGGCCGAACGCCGACGTGCCGAGGCGGCGGAAGCACGCGCCGAGGCCGCGGAAGCCGAGCTCGCGCGACTCCGCGCCCGGCTGGGCGAGGGGGAGTGACCCTCGCCATCGTCCCCGCCGCCGGCGCCTCGCGCCGCATGGGCCGTCCCAAGCTCCTCCTCCCCTTCGGCAAAACCACGATCCTCGGCTCCGTCATCTCCGCCTTGCGCGCGGGCGGAGCCTCGCCGGTCGTGGTGGTGGCGGCTCCCGACGACGCCGAGCTTCAGGAATGGGCGCGGGGCGCGGGAGCCATCGTGGCGGTCAATCCGGACCCGGAGCGCGGGATGCTGTCGAGCATCCGCGAGGGGATCGCGGCCCTGGGTGCGGCCCGGCTGGCGCAGCGCGGCGAGGTCGTGCTCGTCGCCCCGGCGGACCTGCCCGCCCTCCGCCCGGCCACCGTCGCCGAGCTCCTCTGGCGCCGCGCCGCAGACGGGGCTCCGCTCGCCGTCCCGATCCATCAGGGCAAACGGGGCCACCCTCTCGCCATCGCTTCCGATCTCCTGCCCGAGATCGAGAGCCTCGACCTCTCGGTCGGTCTGAAGCAGCTCCTGGAACGCCACGCCGCCGCCGTCCTCGAAGTGCCGGTGGACGACCCGGGGACCGTGCACGACGTGGATACCCCGGATGACTACCGGCGCCTGATCCCGCAACCCTGATTTTGTCGTTCGGGTCGACCTCCGGAGAGCACGGAGGTAGGATGCAGGGATCGCCCGCCGTTCCGCGGGCCGGATGACGTTGTTTCGGAACCGAGCAGCGCTCATGCATTCCGATTCCTCACGCCCAGACCCCGTCCGCGGGTCGATCCCGTGGCAGGTACTGGCTCTCTCGCTGCTGCTGACCTGCATCGCCACCTATTACCTGCTGGCCACGGCGGAGCGATCCGCGGACCGGCAGCAGGCCTGGATCGTCCTCGCGGCGGGTCTGCTCACCAGTGCCATCCTGTTCGCCCTGTCGCGCTCCCAGGTCTACGCCCGGATGGCGGCCGAGCAGAGCGCGGCCGATCTGCGCCGGTCCGAGGAGGCGCTGCGCGAGAGCGGCGAACGCTACCGGCAGCTCGTCGAGGTGAGCCCCGAGGCCATCTTCGTCCAGCGGGAGGGACGCTTCGTCTTCGTCAACAGCTCCCTGGTCCGGCTCCTCGACGCGGCCGGCCCGGACGAGATCCTGGGGCGGCCGGTGCTTGACTTCATCCACCCCGACTGGCGCGAGCGGGCCGTCGAGCGCGGCAGCCTGCGCCATCCTTCTCCCGTCCCCGAGAGAGGTGCCAACCAGCCCGCGAGCCTCTTCATGGAGGAGAGCTGGATCAGCCGCACCGGGCGGACGATCGACGTGGAGGCGGCGGCCAGCACGTTTCTGGATCAGGGGACGCCGGTCACCCAGGTGCTCCTGCGCGACATCACCGGCCACAAATCGGTCGAGCGGCGGCTCCGCGAAGAAGCGGAGATCACCGAGACGCTCTACTCGATCGGCCTGGCGACCGCGGCCGAGCTCGACCTGGGCAAGCTCGCCCAGACCATCGTCGACGCGACCACGAGGATCACCGGCGCGCAGTTCGGCGTCTTCTTCTATCACCTCGTGGACGAGCGGGGCGAGGCCCTCCGGGAGCACAGCCTGGCGGGCACGCCGCCGGACGGCATCGAGGAATTCCTGGCTGCGCCGACGCTCTCGGCCGCCCACCTCGCCGTGCGGAGCCATCTCACGGCTCCCGTCGTCTCCCGCTCGGGAGAGCTCCTGGGAGGTTTCTTCTTCGGGCATGCGGAGCCGGGCGTCTTCACCCGGCGGGTGGAGCGCATCCTGGGCGGCATCGCGGCCCAGGCGGCGGTGGCGATCGACAACGCGCGGCTGTACGAGGCGGAGCGCCGGGCGCGCGCCGAGGCCGAGACCGCCAACCAGGCCAAGGACCGCTTCATGGCCTCGCTCAGCCACGAGCTGCGCACTCCGCTCACCCCTGTGCTCGCCGTGATCGCCACCCTGGAGAAGGAGCTCAGCCTGCTGGTCAGCGACCGGCTGGCGACGATCCGCCGCAACGTCGAGCTGGAGGCGCGGCTGATCGACGATCTCCTGGACGTGACCCGCATCAACCGTGGCAAGCTCGAGCTCAAACCCGACGTCACCGATCTGCGCGATGTCCTGGCGCATGCCCTGGATGCCTGTTGGACCGGCCGCGAGCGCTTCGAGATCGCCCTGGCGGCGGAAGACGATCTCCGCCTCTGGGCCGATGCACCGCGTCTGACCCAGGTGTTCTGGAACCTGATGACGAATGCTCTCAAGTTCACGCCCGAAGGGGGACCGATCCGGGTCCGGGCCTGGCGCGACGAG
>DASPXX010000300.1:0-5194 GCA_035637095.1 Thermoanaerobaculia bacterium | reverse complement strand
CCCTTCGTAACGCTCGAATTTGACGCTGCCGAAGTGGAAGCCGCGCTTCTCGAAGAGCGGCCGCACGCTCTCGTAGTCGCGGGAGATGAGGTCCGGCATGATGAAGCGCTCCCCCTGGGCCGGCATGGCGAGCAGCAGGTCGACGCCGGTGGTGGGGGCGACCTCGGAGCCTGGATCGGGGTCCTGCTCGAGCACCGTGCCCGGCTGCGTGCCGCGAGCGAAGGCGCCGAGGATGCGGCCCAGACCGAGCCCGCTGCCGGACAGGGCGGCCTGCGCCGCCGGCAGGGAGCGGTTGTCGAGATCGGGGACCTCGACGCGCTGCGGACCGAGCGAGAGGATGACGGTGACGCTGCTGCCGCGCTTGACCAGGTTGCGCGCGTCCGGGTTCTGCTGCACGACGTGCCCCGCGGCGACCCGGTCGTCGTAGCGCCCGCGCTCCTCGACGCGCCGGAGCTGGAGCCCCTGGTCGGCGAGCTGGTGGGCCGCCTCCGTCCGCGACAACCCCTTGAGGGCCGGCACGGTGGTCACGCCGCTGCGCACGAACAGGCTGAAGGACGTGTAGGCCGCGAGAGCGAAGACGATACACAGGAGCACGGCGTATGCGATGAAGCCGAGCCCGCGAAAGAACCTGGACGCCATGGCCGGTCTCAATTCACAATCTTGTCGATCAGGCGGTTGACGACGCTCTTCGGGTAGCTCTTCATCGGCGACGGCTCCTCCTCCAGGGCCTTCAGCACCTGGGGCATGGCGTCGGCGACCGCGGCCACCGGATTGGCCAGCCAGAGGACGCGCTGCCGGCGGCTCACCAGGACCAGGGCGGGAGCGGAGGACACCCCGTAGGCGGCCGAGAAGTTGCGGTCGTCGCAGAGCAGGGGGAAGAGCAGCTTGCGCTCGGCCTGGAGCTTCTTCAGGTCGTCGAGCTTGGCCGGGGAGACCGCCAGCACCCGCGCGTGCAGGCGGGCCAGGCGGTCCAGATGCTGGTTGAGCGCGTCGAGGTCGCGGTGCGTCCGCGCCTCCGCCTCCGCATCCGATCGACCGGCGAAGAAGTAGACGACCACGGCCGTCCGCGCCACCTCGTCCCGCAGCATGAGGACGGCGTCCTCGGTCGAGCTGAGGTCGAAATTCGGCGCGATGTCCGCGATCGCGAGTGGATCAGGCATGGGAGAGCCTCACGAGCCCGGCAGCCAACCCGCCGGGACTCTCTTGACCACGTCAAAATAGATGACCGTCGCCATCAGCGCAAGGATCATGAAGAAACCGACCTGGCTCACCACTTCCTTCACCTTCAGGGAGAGGTCGCGGCGGATCACCTCTTCGACGAGCAGGATGAAGATCTGGCCGCCGTCGAGGATGGGGACGGGCAGCAGGTTCATGAAGGCGATGGAGATGCTGAGGAAGCCCATCGTGTAGAGGAGGTCCTTGAACCCCCGGCGGGCCGCCTCGCCGGTCTGGCTGGCGATCTCGATCGGGCCGGCGAGCGCGCTCTTGGCCGAGACCTCGCGGGTGAAGATCTTGCCGAGGATCGAGATGGTCGTCTTGACGATCATCACGTTGTAGCGGACGCTCGCCGAAAACGCCCGGACCGGACCGTACTTCTGGTAGGCGCCGATCCCGAGGCCGACCTTGCCGACGCCGTGGTCGTTGCGCGGCACCACCGTCAGGAGCATCAGCCGGCCGTCGCGGGCGATCTCGACGACCACCTTCCGGTCCGGCTGCTTCTCGATCTGGGCCACGAAGTCATCTTTGTCGGCGATCGGACGGCCGTTGACCGTGCGGATCTCATCTCCCGGCCGGAAGCCGCTCGCCGCCGCCGGGCTGCCCGTGATGACCTCCATGACCTGCGGGCGCAGCATCGGGAAGAGCCCGGCCGAGTCCCGGCCCCCCTCCTTCTCGAAGTCCTTCGGAAGGACGACCTTGTCGAGCCGGGTGCCGCCGCGCTCGAGGGTGAGCCTGACCTGGCTCCCGGGCCGCGAGGTGAGGAACGCCATGAGCACCTGCTCCCAGTTCTCCACCTCCCGGCTGTTGACGGAGACGATGCGGTCGCCTCGCGCGATCCCCGCGGCGGCGGAGGAGGACCCGGCTTCCACATCACCCACGACCGGAGGGACGTCGGGCAGGTAGGGGATCCTGATGCCGACCATGAACAGAGCGGCGAAGAGGAGGACGGCGAGGACGACGTTCATCGCCGGGCCGGCCAGGTAGACCAGGATGCGCTGCCAGCGAGGCTTGCTCAGGAAGTCGCGCGGATCGCTCGTCGCCTCTTCCGGGTTTTCGCCGCTCAGCCGGACGTAGCCGCCGAGGGGCACGGCCGAGACCCGGTACTCCGTCTCGCTTCTCTGGATGCCCCAGAGGCGCTTGCCGAAGCCGACGGAGAACGTCAGGACCCGGACGCCGAACGCCTTGGCCACCAGGAGATGCCCCGCCTCATGGACCACGATGATCACACCGAGGGCGAAGAGGAAGGCGAGAATGGTTTGGAGGACTTGGAGGGCGTTGATCATGGAGTGCGACCTTTCGAGAGCTGCGATTCTACCAAACCGGGGTTCGAGGGGGCGGCATTCCCTCAGCGCGGGACCGTCAGGCCGTCGATCTGCAGGAGCCAGAAGCCGAGGAGCATCACGGGCGCGGCGAACAGCATGGCATCCATGCGGTCGAGCACGCCGCCATGGCCGGGCAGGACGTGCCCCGAATCCTTGACCCCGGCGCCCCGCTTGATCAGCGACTCCATCAGGTCCCCCACCTGCGCGGCGAGCGCGGTGAGCGCCGCCACCCCGAGGAGACCGAGATCGAGCCGGCCGAGCCGGCAGGCGCTCCACACCGCCGCCGCGACGACGCTGACGGCGAAGCCCGCCACCGCTCCCTCCCAGGTCTTGTTCGGGCTGACCACCGGCGCCATCTTGTGCCGGCCGAGCCGGCGGCCGACATAGTAGGCGCCCGTGTCCCCCAGCCAGACGATGGCGAGCAGCAGGAAGATCAGCCAGGGGTCCGCCCGCTGCAGATGGTGCATGGCGGCGACCGGCGCCGCGAAATAGGGGACCCCGAAGCAGAGGATGCCGAGCGCCGGGAGCACCTCCTCGAGCGGAGTGCGGCACAGGAGGACGAGCGAGCCGACGCCGACCGACAGGACGACCGCGGCCGTCAGCAGATGCTCCTCGGCGACGAAGGCGCCGGACTGCTCGATCATCGAGGCCGAGAAGGCGACCGCGGCGGCCGGCACGAGCACCAGCAAGGCCCAGAGAGGGGCGCGCGGCGCCCGTGACCGCACGATCCCCAGGTATTCCCAGACCGCCACTTCGACGCAGAGCGCCAGGAAGGCGAGGAACCACGGGGAGGGCAGCAGGAACAGCGCCGCCAGCGCCAGGGGTGTTCCGATGAGAGCGGTGAGGAGGCGCTGCATCGCGGAGGAAGAGGGTCTCAGCGGGGAGCCTGGCCCGAAGCGAACAGCTGCACGCCCTCGGAGTCCGGCTGGAGGACGCCGCCGTAGCGGCGCTCCCGGCTCTGGAAGGCCAGGACCGCCTCGATCAGATCCTTGCGCCGGAAGTCGGGCCACAGCGTCTGCGTCACCCAGATCTCGGCGTAGGCGATCTGCCAGAGCAGGAAGTTGCTCACCCGCAGCTCGCCGGAGGTGCGGATGAGGAGGTCGGGGTCGGGTTGTCCCGAGGTATAGAGATACCTCCCGAGGGTCTCCTCGTCGATGTCCGCCCGCTTGCCCGCGGCCCAGTCGGCCACGATGCGCCGGCAGGCGTCGACGATCTCGCACCGCCCGGAGTAGTTGAGAGCGATGTTGAAGTACATCCCCTTGCAGTGCGACGTCTCGTCGAGCGTCTGCTCGATCTCGCGGACCACCGACGGGTCGAGCTCGCGCCAGCGGCCCAGGACGTTGAAGCGGATGTCGTTGCCGGCGAGCGCCTGGCGCTCCTTGCGGACGTATTCCTTGAGGAGGTTCATCAGCGTCCAGACCTCGAAGCGGGGGCGCTTCCAGTTCTCGACGGAAAACGCATAGAGGGTCAGCACCTGCAGGCCGAGCTGAGCGGACGCCTCTACCGTGTCGCGCACGGCGGCGACGCCGGCCCGGTGCCCCTCGACGCGCGGCATCGACCGCGCCTTGGCCCAACGGCCGTTGCCGTCCATGATGATGGCGACGTGGCGGGGCAGCCGGTTGCGGTCGATCCGGCGCACGAGGAGCTCTTCGGGAGAGCCAGGGTCGGCGAGCTTGGAAAAGTCGGCCATGGTCCAAAAACCCCCCTAAAGTACCACATCCGTCCCCACGCACCCGCGCACCGCGCCCTCCGCTCCCTCAGGACGCCACTCGGGAGGATAGAACACCTCGTCCAGCACAAGGCCATGCGCCGGCGCGGTCGGGCCGGCAGCCTCGCGCGGCGCGCCGTCGAGGAGCGCGGCGAAGTCCTCGGGGGTCCGTTGGCCGCTCCCGACCTCGATCAGGGTTCCGACCAGAGCACGAACCATGCCGCGCAGGAACCCGTCGCCGGTGATCCGGAAGCGGAGCTCCTCCCCGCGCTCCTCCCAATCCGCCGCCAGAATCGTGCGAAAGGGCTGGCCGTGCGAACCGCCGGCCAAGGCGAAAGCGGAAAAATCGTGCCGGCCGGCCAGCTTCTCCGTCGCGCCGGCCAGGCGCCCCGGATCGACCGCGCGGGGTATGCGCACCGTATAGGGAGCATCCAGGGGGGAGATCACGGGGGCGCGGCTCAGGCGGAAGCTGTAGGTCTTGCCTCGAGCGTGCTTGCGGGCGTGGAACCCCGGCGGCATCGGGCACGCGGCCATCACCCGCACGTCTTCGGGTAAGTGGTGGTTGGTGCCATGGACCAGGCCTTGCGGAGAGAAGGGTTGCGCGAGCTCCAGGCTCACCGCCTGCCCCCGGGCGTGCACCCCGGCATCCGTGCGGCTGGCGCCCGCCACGCGGACGGCCCGGCCGAGGAGCCGCTCCAGCGCGGTTTCCAGGACCTCCTGGACCGCCAGGGCGTTCTCCTGCCGCTGCCAGCCGGCGTAGCGCTCGCCCCGGTAGGAGACGAGGAGATGGTAGGAATGCATTGGAGGGCCGGGTGGGGCCGGAGCTTCCTCCGTCCCCACCCGTTCTGCAGACCCCCGGGGGGCTCAGTTCGTCAAGGTCGCGGGCGTCACCGGCAGGACGACGCCGCCGGACACCGCGGTATTGGCGTTATCGAGCTGGATGGCG
>DASPXX010000299.1:0-34755 GCA_035637095.1 Thermoanaerobaculia bacterium | reverse complement strand
GAGAAGGGCTGCGCCTTGGGTGCGATCAAAAGAAAGACTCCTTGACGACGACGACATCGCCCGGCTGGAGCTCGACGTCGGAGTCCTTGCCGGAGAGAATCCGTTTGTAGTCGGCCTCGACTTCCCTCGTCTTGCCATCGGCGCCGGTGCGCTTGATCCTGATCTTGCTCGCCGCGCGGTCGGTCAGTCCGCCGGCCTGGGAGATGACCATCAGCAAGGTGATCCGCTCCGAGCTCTTGACGGTCACCGGGCCCGGCCTTTCGACCTCGCCCAGGCAGTAGACCGTCATCTCGATCGAGCCCGGAACGTTGATCAGGTCCCCGGGGAAGATCGGGATGTTGACCCGCGGATCGGCGCGCACGATGAGGTCGTCCGCCCGGATCTCCACCTGGTCGGAGAGGCCGTTCTCGGCCCGCCGCAGCACGTGGATGATCGCGCCGTGCTCGCCGCTCAAGCCGCCCGCGGCGGTCAGCGCCTCCAGGAGGGTCCAGCGGCCCGCGAAGGCCAGGTTCCCCGGCGTGTGGACGGCGCCGAGCACCGAGATCGGCTTCGAGCGGTACTCCTGCACCTGGACGGAGACGGAGGCGTGCTGCAACGCCTTCTCCTCCAGGACTCCTCGGATCCGCTGGGCGGCTTCGGCCTCGGTCAGCCCGGCGATGTGCACGTTGCCCACCAGCGGCAGGTTGACGTCCCCGTCCTCCGACACGCGGAGCTCGCCGTTCAAGTCCTTGGTCTCGAAGACCCGCACCTCGACGAGATCGCGGGGACCGATCCGGTAGGTGGGGGTCCGGCTCTCGGTCTGGGCGTGGCTCGGTTGGACCAGGACTGCGAGGTAAAGGAGGACCAGCGGAAGAGGAGACATGTGCTTCATTGCAGGGGTGTTACCGAAAATCAAGAATACACCGGCGAGGAATTTTATTCCATCCCCCCTCGCCCCCGTCAGAGGTTCTGCCCGAACAGGTTCCCCCGCAGCGAGAAGGTCAGGCTGCCCGAGGTGTAGGAGCGGTTGAAGCCGGACTGGTTCGAGGCGAGCTCGAGGCGCGTCGCCTGGAGGGAGAGCGCCAGGGTCTCCGTGATCGTGAAGCGCAGGGAGCCGCCGTAGGCGGTCAGATCGTCCGAGCGCTCAGGGGCGGCCGGCGAGAACGCCGTGTACTTGTCGTCGCCGGTCTCGACGAACACGCGAGAGACGACGCGTCTCCCGAGCTCGCTCCCGAGCGCCAGGCCGACCCGCTCGTCCTGCAGGTAGGGATAGTCCGGCGACACGGAGTAGAGGAGCTCGCGGTTGGCGTACAGCCAGACCTGGAAGCTGGAGCGCGGCACGACGTTCACAGAGGCGCTGCCGGTGACTCCATCGTAGTCGACGAAGCGCGAGCCCGAGGTCGCAGTGAGCGAGCGCGCCGCCAGATCCGTGTGGAAGAAGATGTGGGGCCGGTCGAGCGTCAGCTCCAGGACCGGCGCCGTTCCCTCGTTCGAGCTGTCCAGGGCGGCACGGTCGAAGTCGACCCGCGAGCGCTCGGCCCCCACACCGATGATCCAACCCGTCCGCGGAATCCAGTGCAGCCCGGCGCGCAGGACGTGGTCGTTGCGGTCGAGCAGCGCGATCCGTTGCGCCAGCGGATCGTCATGGCGGTCTTCGACCAGGCCCTCCTGGCGGGTCCGGCGGGCGGAGACGAAGGGGCGGAGCTTCGAGGTCAGCTTCAGCTCGACATCGAGCCGGCCCACCTCGGTGGCGGCATCCACCAGCTCGGGGACCTCGGGCGTGACGATCCTCTGTTGCTCGATCCGGCTCGCCGCCGCGTCGACCGTGAGGCGGTTGAGCAGGGAGACCATCTCGAGGCCCTCGGACAGGTTCAGGCGTCGCGCGTCGGCGCGTTTTTGCCACCAGACGTACTCGGGCAGGACCTGGCCGACCCAGATCACCTTGCTGCCGGTGTGCAGGTAGCCGCGGGCGCCGGCGCCGAGCGTGGCCGTGAGGTCCCCGCCGGAGTTGGTGGTATTGGAGAACAGGTCGCGGACGTAGGCCACGTCGCGGAAGCCGACCAGGGGGGCGATGCGCACGGGGCCGAGGTGGTAGGGAGCCTGGCGGATCTCGCGGTCCAGGCGGTCCTCGATGGTCTCCGGGCGCGACTCGGGCCCTCCGGGAGGGGTGAAGAGCAGGAATTGGCCCTTCGCGCTGCAGGCCAACAAGGATAAGATCCCGATCCACACTCGGACCTTGAAACGCATGACTTCTCCCCACGGTACGGCCGGCGCCGCTCAAAGCACCGCCTCTGTCGAGACGAAAAACGGCGTCATCATACGCTATTCGGCCTGGCTTCTCACCGGGTGGCAGGTCCTCCTGGTGCTCTGGTCCCCTCTGCCGTTCGGCGGCGTCACGCCCTGGGCGACCGCGATCCTGCAGGGGATGGGCTTCACCGCCCTGGTCCTCGCCGCCTGGGCCATGGAGCGTCCGCAGGACCTGCGACCGGCGGCGCTGCCGGCCGCGGCGCTCGCGGGCATCGCCCTGCTCGGCCTCGCGCAGGCCCTCCCCTGGCCGGCGGGCCTCGTCGAGCTCCTCTCGCCCAGCCACGCCGAGGCCTGGCGGCGGGCGGCGGAGCTCGCCGGCGGGCGCGCGGTGAGCCATCTGAGCTTCGCTCCGGCGGCTTCGCGGGCCGCGGCGCTGACCTGGGCCGCGGCGGCAGCGGCGCTGCTGGCCGGGGCGGTCGCCGGCCGGCGGCGGGCCCGCCGCCGCTGGCTGCTGGCGGCGCTCCTGGCCGGCGCCCTGTTCCAGATCTTCTTCGGGGCGCAGCAGTGGTTCGCCCACGCCGACGTCCTCTGGGGGACCCAGATCCCGCGCAGCCCGCGTCTCCACGGCACGTTCGTGAATCCGAACCATCTCGCGTTCTACCTCGAGATGGCGCTGCCGGCGGCGTTCGCCTGGGCCTGGTGGGCTTCGCGCCGGGCGCGGATGGAGACCCATGCCGAGCGCCAGCTCCTGCTCCTCGGGCCTCCGGTCCTCATCTGGCTGACTCTGTTTCTCGGCCTGGCCTTCACCGGCTCGCGCGGCGGGCTGCTCGGCGCGGTGGCCGGAGTGAGCGCGCAGGCGCTGACGGTGGCGGCCACCCGCCGGCGCTGGCACACGGTCCTCTACGGGCTGGGCGCGATCGCCGCCGGGCTCGCCGTGGTGGCCGCGGTCGGCCTGCGCGAGGGGCTCGGACGGGTGTTGAGCACGTCCCTGGACGATGTGAGCTGGAGCTTCCGCCTCCGCGAGTATGCGGCGGTCGTCGACCTCTGGCGGCGCTTCCCGCTGCTCGGCTCCGGTCTCGCCACCTTCCGCGATGCGTTCCCGCAGGCCCAGCCGCAGGCGCTCCAGGGGACCTGGTGGCATGCGCACAGCGACCTGCTGGAGCTGCTGGCGACGACCGGCGCCGTGGGGATCGTCCTGTTGGGGATCGGCCTCTGGCCGGTGCCGCGGCGGCTGGTGCGGGTGATCGCCGGCCGCGGCAGGTCGGAGAACCGGGCCGCGGCCCTGGCGCTCCTCGGCGCCCTCGCCGCCGTGCTGGTCCACGAGGCCCTGGATTCGGGGCTGACCATGCCGGGCAACGCACTCACCTTCGCGGTGCTGCTGGGCGCCGGCCTCGCCGTGCCGATCGACGCTTCCTCCCCCCCGGCGCCTACCGCAGCCGCACCGCCCCCGGAAGCACCCGCCCGCCCCCCACGGCGTCGAGCTCGAGGACGTGGAAGCCGGAAGGGAGCTGGAAGGCGAGGTTGAGCGAGCGTTGCGGCCCGGCCTGGAACATGCCGCGGGAGGCGCCATCGAGCCGCAGCTCCACGACCGTGCCGGCTGCCGGGATCTCGTCGAGGTCCACCTCAATCCCGCGCGCCGGGCTCTCGGTCAAGAGCTCCAGCCGGGTGCGGCCCTGGGGATAGGTCCAATCGGTGGCCGCCCAGTCGCGCCGGGCGAAGCCGTGCAGCTTCTCCTCGGCCTGGGCCGCCTCGCCGAGCCGGCCGGAGGCCCGGGCGAAGTCGAGCCGCGCGAGCCAGTAGGTTGGCCGCTTCCACCAGGACGGATGGACCAGGCCGAGGGCCTCCTGCGCCTCGCCGACCTGCCGCCGCTCCGTCATCAGGCGCGCCTTGACGATCAGATAGGGAGCCCAGGGCTCGCTCCACAGGGTTTCGGACCGGCGCTCCAGCAGGAGCGCCTGATGCAGGTCGCCGGCGACCAGAAGGGCGAGCGCCTCCTGCGGCGGCGCCTGGTCGCTGGCGAGGTGGGCGAGGCGCTTGAGCGCCACGGGAGGGAGCGGACATGCGGCGAGCAGGCAGCGTTCCACGGCCCAGTCGAGGCGCGACGTCAGGCGCTCGGCCGTCTGGGCACCCACGGGACCGGGCGGGCAGCGGCTGAGGGCCCCCGCGAGGAGGTCGCGGTACCGGGCGTCCGGCCGCGCCTGCTCGGCGACGTCCAGATACAGGGTGCGAGCGGTCCGCAGGTCGCCGCGCGCCAGGCGGGCGTCGGCTTCGGCGAGGCGCTCGTGCAGGTGCTTCCACAGGGTGTAGTCCCAGCGCTGCCGGGCCTTCCCGAACGCTGCCCAGTCGCCGTGCTCGGCATAGAAACGCTCGGCCTGCTCCCAGGCCTGCGGGTCGGCCGGGATGGCGGAAAAGGCCAGGCGGTGGTCGACGGCGGCGAGCCAGGACGGGAGGAGGAGACGGAGGTCGTCGGGGTCGCGGAACATCTCGGTCACCAGCTCGCCGGTGAGCTCGCGCTTGGGAGCCGAGAGGGCCGGCCAGATCTCGAGATACGCCGCGGCCAGGAAGCGGGTGGGCTCGCGCTTGGCGGGCGCCATGCGGCGGGCCGCCTGGAGCGGCTCTTCCCAATCGCCGGCGGAGGTGAACAGGCGGCTGTCGCGGGCGAGAGAACGGCTCAGGTAGGTCGCCGCGCCCAGCACCATGGCGGCCTCCCAGGACTCCGGCCGCCCGGCGAGGACCTCGCCGGCCGTACGGGCCGTCTCGGCGAGGCGGCGGGAGCTCGCGAGCATCTCCTGGCGCTCTTCGGGCGTCTCGGGGGAGAGCGATGCCGCGTGGGCCATCTCGCCCGCGAGCACCGCGCGCGCCGCCCGCAGCCGCACCCCGTCGCGCTCCGGCTCGCGGGAGATCTCGCGCTCCACCCGCGGATCGAGAGGAATGCCGATCGTCTCCAGGCGTTCCGTCTCCGCCTGCTGCTCCGCCTGCAAGGCGCCATAGCGCACACCCGCGAGCAGGGCGAGAGCGAGCCCCGACGCGGAGAGGGCGAGGCGGAAAACGGCGGCGGGCATACCACCATGATACGGCGAAGCCCCCGGCGGGGGGGCCCTTCCCCTGGCTCTGAAGTTGCAGCTCCCCCTGCTCCATGGCGAAGCGCTCCCGTTCCCCGGACCTCGACGCGGTCGTCGTCGGCGGTGGTCCGAACGGCTTGGCCGCGGCGGTCACCCTGGCGCAGGCGGGGTGCTCGGTCCTGGTCGCCGAGGCGCGCGGGACGGTCGGCGGCGCGTCCCGGTCGGCCGAGGCGACCCTGCCGGGGTTCCTCCACGACACCTGCTCGGCCATCTATCCCCTCACCGTCGGCTCGCCCTTCTTCCGCCGACTCCCGCTCGAACGCTACGGCCTCCGCTGGATCCAGCCGCCGCTCTCCCTCGCGCACCCGTTCGACGACGGATCGGCGGCCGTGCTGTCGGGGGACTGGGACGAGACCGGGGAGAGCTTCGGCGAGCCCGCGGACGCCCGCGCCTGGCGGCGGCTCTTCGAGCCCTTCGTCCGTTCTTGGTGGAAGCTGGCGGACGCCGCCCTCGGCCCCCTGCGCATCCCGCCGCGGCATCCGTTCCTCATGGCCCGCTTCGGGCTGCGGGGGCTGCGGTCCGCCACGTCCCTGGCCTCCCGGTTCCTCGGCTTCCGGGCGCGGGCGCTCTTCGCCGGCATCGCGGGCCACTCGTTCCTTCCGCTCGAGCGCATCCCCACGGCCTCGTTCGGCCTGATCCTGGGCGCCTCCGGGCACGCCGTCGGCTGGCCCCAGCCCGCGGGCGGCGCCCAGCGCATCCCGGACGCCCTGGCCGCCGTGCTCCAGGAGGCCGGCGGTGAGATCCGCACCGGCTGGACCGTGAAGTCGCTCGACGAGCTGCCGCCGGCCCGCATGGTCCTGCTCGATTTGACGCCGGCGCAGCTCCTGCGCCTCGGCGGCACGCACTGGCCCGGCCGCTACCGCCGGCGTCTCGGCCGCTACCGCTACGGCCCGGGCGTCTTCAAGGTGGACTGGGCGCTGGACGGCCCCATCCCATGGCGGGCGGAAGCCTGCCGCCGCGCCGGGACCATCCACCTCGGCGCCAGGCTCGAAGAGATCGCGGCGTCCGAGCGCGCCGCGTGGAACGGGCGCCAGGCGGAGAGACCGTTCGTGCTCGTCGGGCAGCCCAGCCTGTTCGATCCGGCGCGCGCGCCGGCGGGAGCGCACACCGCCTGGGCCTATTGCCACGTGCCCCATGGCTCCTCGGCGGACCGCACCGCGGCGATCGAGGACCAGGTGGAGCGCTTCGCCCCCGGCTTCCGCCAGCTGGTGCGCGCGCGCCGTACGCTGGACGCCGCGGCACTCGAAGCCCACAACCCCAACCTGGTGGGCGGCGACATCAACGGCGGCGCCGCCCTCCTTTCGCAGCTCTTCACCCGGCCGGTGGCCCGGCTCGTGCCGTACTCGACGCCCGATCCCCAGGTCTTCCTCTGTTCCGCGAGCACGCCCCCCTCGGGCGGCGTGCACGGGCTCTGCGGATATCACGCGGCCCAGGCGGCGCTGCGGCGCTGGCCGCGGCCGGCCAGGCGATCGAAGGATTTCCCTCTCCATGACATCTCACGTGTGTAGAGGAGCCCGTACGAAACGGCTCCTCGAGAACCAAGAGGAGGAAGGCACATGGCACACCAACCGCTCCGGTTCGCCGCCGCAATCGTCGCTCTCGCCGTGGGGATCTTCGCATCAGGGCAGGCCCGGGCGATCCCCTTCGAAACGGCGAAGATCTACATCGAGCTCAACGCCTCCGCTCAAGACATCGGCGTCCAGGTCTTCCTCGACACCGACACCCCCTGGAAAACGCTCAAGGGCTACGATCCGCATGGAAACAAGGTCCTGGACGTCACTACCAGCGGCAACGTGGGGAGCCTCGGCGTGTCCGAGTTCTTCTTCGAAAGCGACGAGCCACCGCTCAATGAGCTGTCGATCGCCCAGTTCCTGAGCCGCTTTCCCGCGGGCACCTACACCTTCGTCGGCGAATCGGTCGACGGTCAGAAGCTCTCCGCCAAGGCGAAGCTCACGCACGCCATCCCCGACGGCCCCCAGGTGATTACTCCTCAGGAGGGCTCTGTTGTGAACCCGGCGAACGCCGTGATCTCGTGGCAGCCGGTCGCGAATCCTCCAGGAAGCATGATCGTCAGCTACCAGGTCATCGTCGAGGGAGGGAGCCCGTCGCGGGAATTCAACGCCACGGTGCCCGCCGCGACGACCAGCATCACGGTGCCCGCGGAGTTCCTCAAGCCGGCGACGGATTACATCTTCGAAGTCCTGGCGATCGAAGCCGGCGGCAACCAGACGATCACGGAGGGATCGTTTACAACCCAATAGGAAGCCGTTCGGGGTACTATTCGGCAGCCTCAGCAGGTCATCTCGAAGGGTAGGCCGAATATGCTTGACTCGCTCAGTTGGAGAAGAAATTCCCGCCGCTTCGCCGCCGCCGGCATCCTGGTGGCTGCGATCTGTCTTGGCGGAGCGGTCTCCTGGTTTCGTGCCGAGCCGGAGGAGCCGATGCCGGTGCCGCGGCCGGTGAGTCGCATTGCTCCAGAGACGCTCCTGGCTGCGGCGCCGGCCGATCTTCCCGCCATCGTGCGCGAACGCTACCGCCTGCGGCCCGACCGGCGGCTGCTCCAGGCCGTGGCCGCGGTGCATCGACTGCGGACCGGTGCGGCGGCGGAGGCGGTGAACGCGGAATATCGGGAGGGCCGGTGGCGGATTCTCTCGGGCCACGACGAGGTGGGAGCGCTCTCCGAATTTCCGAGCTTCGAGGAGGCCAACGACCTGCTCGCCCGCTGGGCCGTCCGCCTGCCGCCTGGCCACGCCGGTGTCGCCGCTCCGGACACCGCCGCGCTGGAACAGGCGATCCACAAGGTGGATGCAGCGGCTCTCCTTTCGGCTCTCTCCTCGCTCCGGGGCTCGCCGGCGGACGCGCAGCGCGACGCGGCGAGGACCCGCTCGATCGCTCTGGGCCTCGCCTGGCTCTCGACGTTGACCGTGGACCACCTCGAGCAGGCCGACGCTCTCCTCGCTGAAAGCTGGGCCTGGCTGGCGCTCGCGCGGCCGGGCGCCGCGACCCGCGACGCGGACAGCGAGGCGCTGGTGGCGCGGGCGCTCGGCTACGAGGCCGCAGCTCTCCGCGCCAGCGCGACGCTCGCCGTGGATGACCCTGTCCGCCTCTACGCCGGGGGCGACGAGACCCGCCTGGCCGCCCTTTGCGCCGGGCGCCCGGCGGACCGTCCCTGCCACTTCCTGCGCCTCGCGCTCCTGGCGGAACGCAGCCAGGACGACCGCTTCCACTCCGCTCTCCATACATCCCCGTTCCGGGACGAGGCGAGCCTGGCCATCCGCGGGCTGGAGACGCGGCTGTCGGATTTCGACGGCGGGAGCGCGGGCCGCGAGCTCGCGGAGCTGGCGATGCGGGCGGTCTCGCTCCCCGCCGGTCCGGACGAGGCCCCGGTGGAAGCCCGGACCCGCGATTTCGAGGCGGCGGTCGACCGGCTCGCCGCACGCCGCGAAGGCGGGCTGATCGACAGTGCCGCGGTCCAGGCCGCGTATCGGGCCGCCTTCTACTCCGGGCTCTCCGACGAGGCGAGATTCATCGTCGATCAATACGCGTCGGGGTCCGCCGCGCAGGAGCTGGCCACGAGGATCACGACACCGGCGGCGGGAACTGCCGAGGAGCTGCGGCGTTGGATCGAGGTGAGCGGCCGGGTGCTCGACGGATCGACCGACCCGCGGCCCCTGGCCGAGCTCCTGGAGTCGGCCCGGTCGATCGGCGCCGCGCCCCTGTTCGATCTCAACGTCACCATCGCCCGGCAGACGGCGACCACCGACCCGCTGCGCCGGCGGCCGGTCCCGGCTCTGTTCGAACGGCTGGACACCCGGCCCTCCCACCGCGCGATGGCGGCGCGGGTGGCGAGCCGGACCCTGGTCAGCCCCTGGCTGTTCGAGAGGCTCGCGAGCGCCGCCGCCGAGGCTGCGCCGCACCTCAGCGAGGGGCTCCCGGCCGAGGTTGCGCAGCTGCGCGAGGACACGGCCAGGCTGCGCGAGATCGCCGGTGATCCGGCGATGCCGAGCGAGGCCCAGGCGGTCGCTCTCAGCGCGCTCTCGGGCCTGGGCAAGACCGACGATGCGTTCGTCCGCGCGCGCTACGAAGCGATCGCCACGGGTCCCGACGAATGGACGGACCTGCTCGTGGACTTCCTCGAGAAACGGGGCGACCTCGCGGGTGCCCTGACGGCGGTGGAGGCGGCCCTCGGGCGGAGCCGGGATGCGCTCGTCTCGGCTCATCTGCAGACGGAGAAGGCACGGCTGCTGCTGCAGATGGGGCATCCGGACCGCGCCTTCGCGGCCGTCGAGCCGGCCCTCGCTTCCTACAAGGAGGAGGCTCTCCTCCAGGGCGCCACCATCGAGCTGGCGCGCAATCGTCCGGCGAACGCCCTGGCGCTGGCCCAGGCGGCGCTCGCCCGCTATCCCGAGAGATCCTCCGAAACCTCGGGTCTGATCGCCCGCGCCCGGTGGCGGCGCGACGAGCTTTCTGTCGCGGCGCAGGAGCTTGCCGCGAGCCGCAACGGGATCGTCGGACCGTGGAACCGATATCTCCCCGAAGCCTTCGCGGAGACCTTCGCGACGGCGCCGGAGGAGAAGACGCGGCAGGCTTTTGCCGAGCTCGCCGCGGCGGGGATCGCGCCTCACGTTCTCGCCAATGTAGCCGTTGCTCTGGGCAAAAAGAGGGGGCTCGACGTCGCGCTGCCGCTCCTCGAAGGGCTCCGCGATCCGGCGCCGGAGTGGCAGGACAACATCCGGCTCGCCACCTACGACCTGATCCAGGAGAAGGCGGGCGCGGACGCGGCGCTCGCCTGGGTCCGCAAGGCGATTCCCGATCGCTCGCACAATTTCGCCATGACTCTCTACCAGATGCGGCGGTACGACCTGCTGCTGGGCCTGTTCGCGAACGGCGAGGCGAGCACGAACCCGCTCCTCGTCCGGATGTTGAAAGCGGCCGCCCACCTGCACCTGCGGGAGACCGGCGGCCCGCGCTGGGACGGGCTCGTCGCGGAGGTCGCGAAGGAGCCCAGCGAAGACTTCTTCGCCCGCGCCGCGCGCTATCTCGTCGGCCTGACCGACGACGCCAAGGTCCTGGAATCCTTTCCAAAGGACGCCGACCTGGCGAGCCTCGGCTGGCTCCAAGGCGTGAAGGCGGCCAGCGATCGCCGCTTCGCGGACGCCGACGGCTGGTTCCAGGTCGCGCTCGAATCCGGCCTGCAGCGACAGCCGCCGCACGCCTGGTCCTGGGTGATCGAGAGCGAATGGCAGCAGTCTGGCCGCTCGCTCGCGGTCCTCGAGACGAAGGGAGATTTCTAGGCGGCAGCCCGAGCTACCGCGGGCTCACTTTCGGCACGTACGTCAAGATCCAGAAGTAGGGGAGGAACCCGACTCTCACATTGTCCGCCAGGCCATGGAGCGCTTGCCGCAGCTCCTCTTCGGTGGGGAAATTCTTGAGCACCTCGTGGGTGCTGCCATCGCTCAGCTGGCGGCTCTGATAGGTATTGCCGTCCGCGTCGCGGCGCGAGACCGGCGTGCTGCTTCCCTGGACGTAGGCGTTGTCGATGAACACCAGGGTGGCGCCGGGAGCGAATGCCCGGTGCAGTCCGGTCAGGAACGCGCGCAAGCGCGCCTTGGGGACGTGCGACCACCAGAACCCGGCCAGGCCGCCCGAGAGCTGCTGCGGGAAGCTCGGAAGCGCGTAGGCATCCTCGCGCCGGAATTCCACGTTCTCCTGCACCCGCGGCTTGGCGCGCGCGATCTCCAGCACCTCGTCGTTGATGTCGGTGGCGATGACCGAGGCGGCCGAACGCGCCAGGACCTGCGTCCAGTATCCGGTGCCGCAGGCGATTTCGAGGACATGCCGGCCGGCGAAGGCCTCCACGACAAAAGTGCGCAGGGCGCGCAGGTCATTCTGGCGTTCCGGCTTCTGGAAGATGAGCTCGTACTCCTCCGCTCTCCTCGCATAGTAGCCGGCCATCGCGGACTCGATGCCCGCTGCGTTTCCTGTGCTCCTCGGGGCTCTCGTGCCGGTGCGCATCGCTGGCCTCCTGGGCTCGTCACGTCTGGGTACGGAGCCTCTCCATAGCAAGCGGGATGCCGCCCCGATCCTCCTCTGGAGCCGGCCGGTTTCCCTGCGCGCTCGTCCACTTCAGGAGACAGAGCCGGGCCACTCTGGGGGACGAGCCCCGCTACACCACGCGATGAGCCGAGGCCGCCGGCCGGCTGAAGCGGAGGAGCCGCTCGGCCTCCTCCACGACCGCGGCGCGGACGGGACGGGAGAGCTGCTCGAAAGGCTGCAGCGTCAGCGTCGCCTCGCGCCGCTTCTCCTCGACCGACCAGGTCCCGGCGATCATGCCGTCGACCAGGAACACCGGCAGCACCTGGAGGTTGGCGCGCACGTAGACCTTCTCCCGGTGCGCGTCGGGCAGGATGCGCTGCCGGCGCCGCGCGGGATAGGCGAGCAGCACGTTGTCGAATCCGGGCAGGAAGCGGACCGGCGCCGGGGTCTCGGGGTCCGGCCGGGGCGCCTCGGGGAGGTCGTAGAGCGTGCGCTTCGCCTCGTCCTCGAAGCGCAACAGCCCGGGCGCGAGGCGTTCGAGGGCCGCCCGCACCGGAGGCGTCTTCCACCCGATCCAGTCCGCCACGTCCTCGGCCGCGGCCGGCCCGAAGGCCCGCAGATGGCAGCGGACGACGGCGGCGAGCGCCTCCTCGGGGCTTGGCGCCGGGGCCGGCCGGGGCGCGGCCACCCAGGCGGCCGGCGCGCGCTCTCCCCATCTGCCGTCGGCGGGCACGCGGACGAAGTCGCTGGTCGAGCGGAGGGGGCGCCATTTGTACTGCCGCTGGGGGGCGAGCTCCTTCTCGTCGATGGCGCCGGGATGCCTGGAGATCCAGTCCTCGATGAAGGCGGAGACCTCGTCGGCGCTGCGTGGAGCGGACGCCGCCCAGGCCCGGAGCTCCGGGCGCAACGTCTCTGTCTGCGGAGAGGGTCCTTTCGAGGTGCGGCGCCAGTGGTTGGCCCCGGACGCCTCCACGACCGCGGCGTAGATCGGGTGCTCGCGGGCGCTCGCGAGGTGGAGCGTGCCGCGGAGCAGAGTCCCCGTGACGAGCTGCCGCCGTTCCAGCGCGCGATAGAGGTCGTCTGCCGCGAAGCCGCGCACCCGCGACCAGAGCCCGATCGGGGGCCCCGGCCAGTACTGCGCCTGGAGCGCGCCGATCGCCTCGACCACCTCGGCGAGCGGAGCCACCCACTTTTCCAACAGTCCCTGTCTCGCCAGCAAAGCGCGGTTGAGCGCACGAGAGGTCAGAGGCTCTCCGGCCATTTACACTCCCTCCGTTCAGAAAATATCAGAAAAAAATGCCCCGGCGGCCGAAGCCGACGGGGCGCTGGAGGGGTCGCAAAGCGACCGGGAGATCTCAGGGAACGGTCGAGTCGTAGATCTGGCCGCTGTCCACTGGCGGGGTTCCCCTCTGGTCGTGCGGTACGCCGACGATCGCCGTTCCGGTGCAGCTGGCGCCCTCGCCGTCCGTCCCGCTGTAGTGGATGACGTAGACGCGGCCGTCGCCGAGACCGCTGCGCTCCGCCCGCAGCTGCGCCGTCGAGGTGCCGACCCCGGCGCCGTCGACGTCCGTGTTGCCGTCACCCAGATCGTTCACCGGCTCATCCTGGGTGATGCCGGTGATCTTCACCGTCACCGGATCGCCGTCCGGATCGGTGACGCCGAGGATCGAGATGTTCACCATCTTGTGGTTGGGCGGCCAGAGCGAGGAGAGGCTCGGCTTTCCGACGCACGTCGGCGGATGGTTGATGCCGGTGCCGAGGTAGTGGCTGGAATCGCTGGCGCCGGCGCTGCCGCCGCACTGCGTGTCGGCCGTGCCGGTCGCGGTGCCGACGTTGCTGTACTGCCCCGCGACGGCCACACCGCCGGCGGAGCAGGTCATGGACTCGCCGGGCTGCAGGTTGGCCTTCGGGCAGATCACGTTGGCCCCATGGTTATCGGCGACGTGGACGTCCTTGAGGGCCACGTTGCCGGTGTTGGTCGCGATGTAGGTCCACTGCACCGCGCTGCCGGCCGGGATCTGGGGACCGGGCGCCACGTCGGCGTCCTGCCCGTTGGTGTAGCTCTTGATCTGCAGGGCCGGACTGGTCTGGCCGAAGTACCAGTTCAGGTGGCTGTTGCTGGCCGCCTCCTTGGTGGCGGAGCTGGAGGTGGCGGTGACCGTGCCGACGTTGCTGTACTGGCAGGCTTTGGCCACGCCGGTCTTCGAGCAGGTCATCGACTCGCCGGGCTGGAGCGAAGCCTTCGGGCAGCTCACCGCGCCCTCCTTGTCATCCGCGACCTGGACGCCGTCGAGCCGCACCGGGCCGTCGTTGGTCACGATGTAGTCCCAGCGGATCGCGCTGCCGACCGCAATGCTCTTGCCCGGGGCCGCGCTGGTGTCGTCACCGTTGGTCAGCTTCCGGATCGAGATGTGGGAGGGAGGAGGATCGTCCGGGGTGCTGCCGAAGTAATAGCCGGGATCCTCGTCGCTCACCGTGCTGCAGGTGGATTTGCCCGAGGCCGATCCGACCTTCTTGTTCTGCCCGTTGGCGGCGTTGCTGCTCGACGTGCAGGTCATCGACTCCCCGGGCCGCAGGGTGCTCTTCGGGCAGCTCACCGAAGCGCCCTGGTCGTCGCCGGCCCGGACCTCGTTGAGCGCCACGTCCCCTGTGTTGGTGACGATGTAGGTCCAGGTGAGCTTGGAGCCCACGGTCACGGTCGGACCCTTCGGCGCATTGGCGTCGTCGCCGTTGACCAGCAGCTTCATCTCGAGAGCCGAGTTCTGATCGCCGAAGTAGTGGCTCGGGTCCTCGGCCGAGACGGTCGTGCCGTCAGGGGTCGTCGCCGTCGCGGTTCCGAGGTTCTCGTACTGGCAGGCCTCGGCGACGCCACGGCCGGTGCAGGTCATCTTCTCGCCCGCGCCGAGCTCGGTCTTCGGGCAGCTCACGCTGACGCCCTTGTCGTCGCTGACCTCGACGTCGGTGAGGACGACGTCGCGGGTGTTCTCCACGACGTACTCCCAGAGCACCGGCTGGCCGACCTTGATGGAGGGGCCGGGCGCTGCGTCGGCGTCCTCGCCGTTGGTCAGCTTCTCGAGGTGGAGGCCGGAATCGACGGGATCGAAGATGGTGGTGAGACAGTACGACGCCATGGTGACGCCGAAGCGGACCTTGGAGCTGTAATGGGCGGCGACGACGGACGTCGTCTCGGTCTGCAGGTCGAGCCATCCGGCCGCCTGGCGCAGCCCGAGATCAGAGACCGAGACGACCTGGACGGGCAGCAGGCTGAGCCGGTTGCCGCCCAGCGGCACACCCGCCTCGTCATAGGCCAGCGTGTCGGCCCGGAACCAGGAGGCCGGCTGGGAGGTCGAGGAGGGCTTGACCGCGGTGTCGGACCAGACCACCACCTGGGTGCCGCCGTCGAAGGCTCCGGAGGTCAGGAAGCGGAGCGCGTGGCGCTTGCAGCCGTCGAGACAGCCGGCGCCGGGGTCGAGATTGATCAGGTTGTCGCCCTCGCTCGAGCTCTGGGCGCTGTCGACGATGAAGTAATTGCCCCAGAGGGCGTCGGGCTGCGGCGCGCCGAGCGTCTTGATCCGGACGTAGCCGACGGCGAGCCCGGGTCCAATCTGGCTGGCATAGAAAAGGTTGTCCTTGGGGGAGCGCTGGCCGGTCAGAGCGGCCTTGAAGTGATTGATCTCGGCACTGCTCATCCGTTTGCCGGGCAGGTCGCCGGCGATCCAGCTGCGCAGGTTGAAGTTGCGGACCTGGCGCGCCGCCAGCGTGAGGTTGGTCTTCGTGATCTGGATGCCCCAGTTCGTATAGACCGAGATCTCGATGTCGACAGGCTTGTCGAGGGCGTTGCCGACGGCGAACAGCGTGTTCGAGGTGCTCGCCTTCTGCAGGTTGACCTCGAAATAGGGGAGCAGCACCTCCGAAGAGGGCTGCAGCTCGGCTCCGGCCGGCACGGCGGCGGTCAGCAGAGCGACTGCCAACACCAGACCGGCGAGCAAGGTGTTCAATGTTCTTGTCATGGCCTTTCCTTTCGACCCTCTCGGGGGATTTGGTTTTTGTCCTTTCGGCTACGCTTCCCCATAAGGGCAAGGTCCGTACCATGTGGTCAATCTACGTAAGTCACAGAAAACAAGTGGTTTTGGGGTCAGGTGGGGTCTGACGGAAAACTGTGTCCGCGAGGTGTCGCCTGTGTCAGAGCGTGTCAGGCGCGTCAGTGACCCACTCAATTCCACCGCAAGAACCGGATAGCTCCGCTCGCCGCCGCCGCTTACGATCCTCCTCGAAAGGAGAACGCGATGCATAGAGTCATCGACCCATCGATCCTTTACTTTGGAACGCCGGTGGTGCTGGTGAGCTCGCTCAATGAGGACGGATCGCCGAATGTCGCGCCGATGTCTTCGGCGTGGTGGCTCGGCTGGACTGGAAAAGGCTCACCCGCTCGCGGAGAACGATCCCGCGCGCAAGGGAAACCTGATCGCTCTGGAGGTCCGGATCGTGCGCGCCTGGCCGAGATCCCCGAGTCCGCCTAACCGCCCGCGAATGGCCGAAGCCGTCGCGGGAGAGAAGGTGGCATAGGGGGCCTCAGAGCCCGTCGAGCAGAGAGCCCAGGAGGAGCAGCAGGCCTGCGACGACGAGGGCCCAGAAGCCGAGATTGTTGGGGAGCGAAAAGACGTGCAGACCGGCCAACAGACCGGCCAGCCACAACACGCCGGACACGATGACCGTGATCTCCTTGGGGGCCTGCGTCCGGAAACCTCCGCGTCTCGCCATGCTACCTCCTCCTCTCCCGAAAGGGTGTGGGTGGGCCTGCGCGCGCTGCCAGAATCTGTGGCCTGTACCCTAGCAGAGGAGGGAGAGGGGGGCAAGGCGGGGCGCCAGTCCTGTCGAAGGCCGTAGCTGCCGGCTGGTGCCCCCCGAGAGCCGGCTCCGCAGGAACCCTCCCCCTTGCGGGTCTCCGGCCGCCGGAGTGGTACATTATGTCAGGAGGCGAGCATGAGCGTGACGATTCCCGACGAGATCCTTCAGACCGCCCGTATGTCCGAAGCGGA
The DNA here is from genome assembly GCA_035637095.1 of Thermoanaerobaculia bacterium. Lineage (GTDB taxonomy): Bacteria > Acidobacteriota > Thermoanaerobaculia > Multivoradales > UBA5704 > UBA5704. Next base: position 18,332 of record DASPXX010000299.1, on the reverse strand, counting down.
GCTGCGTCAAGAGCTCGCAGTCCTCCTCTTTCAGCAGGATCGGCTCACCTCGGGCCAGGCGAGTCACCTGGCCGGCATGGACCGCCTCCGCTTCCAGCACCTCCTGGCCAGCCGCGGCATCCCAATTCACTACGACGTCGAGGAATTCGAGCAGGACCTTTCGACGCTCCGTAGTCTTGGCCGGCCGTGATCGTCGTCAGCAACTCCTCGCCGCTGATCAGCCTGGGCTCGATCGGCCGGCTCGACTTGTTGCATGAGATTTTCGGCGAAGTTTCGATTCCGCTCACCGTTCTGCAAGAGGTCCGCTCGGTCGAGATCTCGACCGAGAGCTGGATCGTCCCCCGGGAGGTCGAGCGTCCATTGCTATCCCGAGCTTTGGAAAGCGAGTTGGATCGGGGAGAAGCGGAGGCGATCGCCCTTGCAGTAGAGCTGCGGGCAGACCTGCTGCTGATGGACGAACGTCGCGGCCGGCGGGCCGCAGCGAGATTCGGGCTGAAGGTCCTCGGAGTGCTCGGAATCCTGGTCGACGCCAAACGAAGAGGCCTCGTCGAGAAAGTACAGCCTCTTCTTGGAGACCTGCAGGAACGAGCAGGCTTTCGGGTGAGCGCTGCGCTCTATCAGCGCGCTCTGGAGGAGGCTGGAGAGGCCTGACTTACCTCGTTCCCTCACTCCACCGCCAGCGCGATCTGGTTGGCAAACGCCTCCAGGAGGTGCCTGCGGTCGGGAGCCGTGAGGATCGCCGGGTCCGTGGGGTGAACGCCCAGCACTCCGAGCACCCCGCGCGAAGTGCGGAGCGGCAGGTACAGACCCTTGGCCGCCGGCAGGGTGTCCGTGGTCTTGCCGGCCGGCCGGCCGTGGTCGTACACCCATTGCGCCACCGCCTGCTCCCGCTGGTCGAACAGATAGGTCACGCTCTCGGCCGCCCGCTCGGTGACCCGCCCACTTTCGTCAGGGAGGAGGAGCAGGACCTGGGAGAGGAAGATCTCCTTGACGTGCCGGGCCGCGGCCGCGAGCACCGCCTTTTCGTCCGCCGCCGTCGCGAGGTCGCGGCTCATGGCATAGAGCGCCGCCGTGCGCGCCTCGCGGTCGCGTGCCACCTCGGCCTGCTGGCGCAGGCGGACGGTGAGGGTCGAGATCACCAAGCCGGTCACCAGCATCACCACGAAGGTGATCAGGTACTCCGAGTCGGAGACCGCGAAGGTCAGATACGGATGGACGAAGAAGAAGTCGAAGACCGCCACGGAGAGGACGACCGCGAGGATCGAGGGACCGCGGCCGAGCCGGGCGGCGGTGACCACGATGCCGAGGAGGAAGACCATCGCCAGGTTCGTCGACTCCACGCGCTCGAACAAGAGAGCGCCGATGCCGGCGCAGAGCGCGACGATGACCAGGCTCCAGAGATAGGCGCGGACGGGGGAGGTCGCTCGGCGGACGGGCAGGGGAGGAGTGAAGCCCCCGGATTCCTCGCCCGAGATGACGTAGACGTCGATCTCGTCGCTGCCGCGCTCGAGCTCGTCGCGCACCGACCCGAAGACGAGGTCTTTCCAGCGCGCGTGCCGCGGCTTGCCGACGACGATCTTGGAGACGTTGCGCCGCCGGGCGTAGCGCAAGATCTCCTCCGCCGGCCGGTGGCCGGTCAGGACCGCGGTCTCCGCGCCCAGCTTCTCGGCCAGGCGCAGAGTCTCCCACGCGCACCTCTTCTCCTCTTCCGGAAGCTGCGCCTCGGCGGGGGTCTCGACGTAGACGACCATCCATTGGGCACGCAGGAGAGCCGCGAGGCCGCGCGCCGCCCGCACCACCCGCGCCGAGCCCGGACTGGAGCTGACCGCCACCAGGATCCGCTCGGCGACCGGCCAGGTCTCGGCGATGCCGTGGAGCTGCCGGTAGCGCTCCATCTGCGCGTCCACCCGCTCGGCGGTCTTGCGCAGCGCGAGCTCGCGCAGGGCGATCAGGTTGCCCGGCCGGAAGAACTTCTGCACCGCCTGCGCCGCCTGATCGGGCACGTAGACCTTGCCTTCTTCGAGACGCTTGATCAGCTCCTCGGCCGGCAGGTCCACCAGCTCCACCTGGTCCGCCCGGTCGAACGCCGAGTCGGGCACCGTCTCGCGCACCACGACCCCGGTGATCTTGCCGACCAGGTCGTTCAGGCTCTCCAGGTGCTGGACGTTCATCGCGGTATGGACCTCGATCCCGGCGGCCAGCAGCTCCTCGATGTCCTGCCAGCGCTTGGCGTGGCGCGAGCCCGGAGCGTTGGTGTGGGCCCATTCGTCGATCAGGATCACCGCGGGGCGGCGGGCAAGGGCGCCGTCGAGGTCGAATTCTTTCAGCCGGATGCCCCGGTGCTCGATCTCGCGAGGCGGCAGGATCTCGAGGCCGTCGAGCAACGCCTCGGTCTCCTTACGGCCGTGCGTCTCGACCCAGCCGACGACCACGTCCACCCCACGGCGCTGCAGCTCGCGCGCGCTCTCCAGCATCGCGTAGGTCTTGCCCACGCCCGCCACGGCGCCGAAGAAGACCTTGAGCCGGCCGCGTTGCTCGCGCTCCTCCTCGGCGTTGGCGAGGGCGAGCAGGGCGTCGGGATCGGGACGGTCGGTGTTCATGAGCCGAGGGCCAGGTTGAGCTTCAAAACGTTCACCCGAGGCTCGCCAAGAATCCCGAACGTCCGCCCCTCGATATGCTCCTCGACCAGCCGGCGGACCGCGGCCGGATCGAGACCCCGGGCGGCTGCCACGCGCTCCACTTGATAGAACGCCGCAGCCGGGCTGATGTGCGGATCGAGGCCGCTCCCTGACGTCGTGACCAGGTCGACCGGCACCGGCCGGTTTTCCTGATGGGGGCCAGGGTGCGCGGCCTGGATCCTCTGGACGTCCGACTTCACGCGATCGAGCAGCGCCGGGTTGGTCGGCCCCAGGTTCGAGCCCGACGAGGCGGCGCCGTTATAGGCCGGCGTGGTGGCGGACGGGCGGCCCCAGAAATAGCGCGGTCCGGAGAACGGCTGGCCGATCAGCTCGGAGCCGATCACCTTTCCGTTCACCGCGATCAGGCTGCCATTCGCCTGGTGTGGAAAGACGAGCTGCGCGATCCCGGTCACCAGAAGAGGATAGACCAGCCCTGTCACCAGGGTCAGAATCACGAAAATCCGAAGTGCGCTCACAAGCTGTCGCATGCTGTCGTCCTTTAAGTCCTTGCTGTCCTTTGTGTCCTTCAAACCAACCCCAACGCCTGCAGCACCACATCGATCACCTTGATGCCGATAAACGGAGCGATCACCCCGCCCAGACCGTAGATCAGAATGTTGTCGCGCAGCAGGCGCGAGGCCGTGTGGCGGCGGAACTTGACGCCCCGCAACGCCAGCGGGATGAGCGCGATGATGATCAGGGCGTTGAAGATGACGGCCGACAGGATCGCGCTCTGCGGGCTCGCGAGATGCATCAGGTTGAGCCGGTCGAGCACCGGGTAGGTGGTGGCGAAGGCCGCCGGGATGATCGCGAAGTACTTGGCGATGTCGTTGGCGATGGAGAACGTGGTGAGCGTGCCGCGGGTGATCAGGAGCTGCTTGCCGATCTCCACGGTTTCGAGCAGCTTGGTGGGGTTGGAGTCGAGGTCCACCAGGTTTGCCGCCTCCTTGGCCGCCTGGGTACCGGAATTCATCGCCACCGCCACGTCGGCCTGCGCGAGAGCCGGTGCGTCGTTGGTGCCGTCGCCGGTCATCGCGACCAGCCGCCCACCCGCTTGATACTCGCGGATGAGCTTCAGCTTGGCCTCGGGCGTCGCCTGGGCGAGGAAGTCGTCGACGCCCGCCTCGGCGGCAATCGCCGCGGCGGTCAGCGGGTTGTCGCCGGTGATCATCACGGTCTTGATCCCCATCTCGCGCAGCTGGGCGAAACGCTCGCGGATGCCACCTTTGACGATATCTTTCAGATGGATCACCCCGAGCACCTGCCCCTCCTCGGCGACCACCAGAGGCGTTCCGCCCGACCGCGCGATCGTCTCGACCTTGCTCCGCACGTCCGCCGGAAAGGTGCCCCCCTGCTCCTGGACGAACGCCTCGACGGTGTCGGCAGCGCCCTTGCGGAATTTGCGGCCGTTCACGTCCACTCCGCTCATGCGCGTCTGTGCGGTGAATGGCATGAAATGGGCGCCGAGGGTGTGGATGTCACGCTCGCGGATCTTGTACTTCTGCTTGGCGAGCACCACGATGCTCCGCCCCTCGGGCGTCTCGTCGGCCAGCGATGAGAGCTGGGCCGCGTCGGCGAAACGGGCTTCCCCGATCCCCTGCGCGGGGAGGAATTCGGTGGCCTGCCGGTTGCCCAGGGTGATCGTACCCGTCTTGTCGAGCAGCAGCACGTCGACGTCGCCGGCCGCCTCCACCGCGCGGCCGGACGTGGCGATGACGTTCGCCTGGATCATGCGGTCCATGCCGGCGATGCCGATGGCCGACAAGAGACCGCCGATCGTGGTCGGGATCAGACAGACGAGGAGAGCGGTCAGCACCGTGACCGTCACCGGTGTGCCCACGCCGGCCGAGGTGACGCTGTAGATCGAGAAGGGCAGCAGGGTGATCGTTGCGATCAGGAAGATCAGGGTGAGCGCGGCGAGGAGGATCGACAGGGCGATCTCGTTCGGCGTCTTCTGGCGCTTCGCTCCCTCGACGAGCGAGATCATGCGGTCGAGGAAGGTCTCGCCGGGATTGGCCGTGATGCGCACGACCAGCCAGTCGGAGAGCACCTGTGTGCCTCCGGTTACCGAGCTCCGGTCGCCGCCACTCTCGCGGATCACCGGCGCGCTCTCGCCGGTCACCGCGGCTTCGTTGACCGAGGCTGCCCCCTCGATCACATCACCGTCACCGGGGATGGTGTCCCCGGCCTCGACGAGGACGACGTCGCCTTTTCTCAGCTCTGTGGAGGAGACCTCGCCGTGCGAAGCGCCGAAGCGAGGCTCGTGAAGCTTCTTTGCCACCGTGGTCTTGCGCGTCTGCCGCAGGGCCGCGGCCTGCGCCTTGCCCCGCCCCTCGGCCATGGCTTCGGCGAAGTTGGCGAACAGCACGGTGAACCACAGCCAGAGAGCCACCCCCAGGATGAAACCGGCGGGCGCCTCTCCTTTGCCCACCAGGGCTTGGATGAACAGACCCGTGGTGAGGAAGCTCCCGATGTAGACCACGAACATCACCGGGTTGCGCAGCATCCGCCGCGGATCGAGCTTGCGGAATGAGTCCTTGATCGCCTCGCGGACGATCTTGGGATCGAAGAGTGATTTCTGATGCTTGGACATCTCACGTTTCCTCGGTCAAGGCCCTCACCCCCGGCCCCTCTCCCGCGAGCGGGAGAGGGGTGTGGGTTAGAAAGGGTCCTTCAAAATGTTCTCTGCCCCTAACCTTCTCCCCTCGCCCGCTTGCGGGAGAGGGGCCGGGGGTGAGGGTCTCCATCTGTAGGTGCTCGACGATGGGGCCGAGCGCCAGCGCCGGGAAGAAGGTCAGTGCCCCCACGAGCACGACTACGCCGATCAGGAACACGATGAAGAGAGGGGTGTGCGTGGGCAGCGTCCCCGGCCCGGCCGGCACCAGCTTTTTCTTCGCCAGCGAGCCGGCGATCGCGAGCGTCGGGATGGCCAGCCAGAAGCGGGCGAAGTACATGGCGAGGCCGCCGGTCGTGTTGTAGAACGGGTTGTTGGCGCCCAGGCCCGCGAAGGCGCTGCCGTTGTTGTTGCCCTGCGACGAGAAGGCGTAGAGCACCTCGGAGAAGCCATGCGCCTTGGGGTTGAAGATCGTCGCGAGACCCGGCTTCACGACCACGGCGATGGCGGTGAAGATCAGCACGACGAACGGCATGATGAGGATGACCAGCGAGGCCATCTTCATCTCGTAGGCCTCGACCTTCTTGCCCAGGTACTCCGGGGTGCGGCCGACCATCAGGCCGGCGATGAAGACCGTGACCAGGACGAAGACGAGCATGCCGTAGAGCCCTGAGCCGACACCTCCGAAGATGACCTCGCTGAACTGCATGAGGAAGATCGGCACGAGGCCGCCGAGCGGCGTGTAGGAGTCATGCATCGAGTTGACCGAGCCGTTCGAGGCCGCCGTCGTCGTCGCCGCCCAGAGGGTGGAATTGGCGATGCCGTAGCGCACCTCCTTGCCCTCCATGTTGCCGCCGGGCTGCAGAGCGCTCGCCTGTTGATCGACTCCCAGCCGGTCGAGGAGCGGGTTGCCGCCCTGTTCCTGGCTGGTGCACAACGCGAGCAGCGGTAGGAGCGTCAGCGTCATGGCGGCGAGCACGGCCCAACCCTGGCGGGTATCCCCCACCATCCGGCCGAAGGTGTAACAGAGGGCGGCCGGCAGCAGCAGGATCGAAAGCATTTCCAGGAAATTGGAGGCCGGAGTCGGGTTTTCGAACGGATGGGCGGAGTTGGCGTTGAAGAAGCCGCCTCCGTTGGTGCCGAGCTGTTTGATCGCGACCTGCGACGCCGCCGGCCCGAGGGCCAGCACCTGCCCATCTGCCGTCGCCTTGGACTCGGAGAGCGTCTGCACGACGCCTTGCGACACGAGGACGAGCGCCAGGACGAGCGACAGCGGCAGCAGGATGTAGAGGGTCGTCCGCGTGAGGTCGACCCAGAAGTTGCCGATGGTCTTCGCGTTCTTGCGCGCCAGGCCCCGGATGAAGGCCACGAGGACCGCCATGCCGGTGGCCGCCGAGACGAAGTTCTGCACCGTGAGCCCCACCATCTGCGTGAGGTAACTCATCGTGGTCTCACCGCCGTAGCCCTGCCAGTTGGTGTTGGTCACGAAGCTCGTGGCGGTGTTGAACGAGGAGTCCGGAGTCACCGCGCCGAGCGACGCGGGGTTCCAGGGCAGCACCGCCTGCAGGCGTTGCAGCGCGTAGAGGAAGAGGACGCCCACGGCGCTGAACAGCAGCATCGAGAACGCATAGACCTTCCAGTCCATCTCCAGATCCGGGCGCACGCCGCTCAGGCGATAGATCAGCCGCTCGACGGGACCCAGGACGTGGTCGAGGCCGAACGGCTTGCCCTCGTAGACCCGGGCCATGTAGGCGCCGAGCGGCCTGGCGAGGGCCAGCAGGATGACGAAATAGAGACCGATCTGAAGCAGCGCGTTGGTTGTCATCAGAATCGCTCCGGTTTCAAAAAGGCCACGAAGAGGTACACGGTCAACAGCACCGACACCACGAGGCCGAGGATGTAGAGGCCGCTCATTTTTTTTCCTCCTCCGCCGGCGCCAGGGAAGCGCAGGCGTGCACGAACCACCAGGATGCCGCGAAGAAGGCGATCGTCAGACCGATGTAAAGGATGTCCATGGAGTCTCCCTCCTACTGGGCGAACGAAGGTACGTTGATGTCGAGCTGGATGCTCCACTTCCACTTGCCGTTGATCGCCTCCTCGTTGAACCAGGTTGGTCCGGTGAGCAGGCTGATGTTCTTGGTGAAGTAGTAGTAGAGGCCGGCACCGCCGCCGCCGAGCGCGTTGTCCCCCGAGGCGTAGTCCACGGCGAACACGAGCCGGTTGAGTGGATTGCCCTCGGCGTCCTTGAAGGGCATGAAGCCGTGGTCGAAGGCGGCCATCCAGCCCGTGTTCTCCTTCTTTCCCTGCGCGTCCACCAGGACTTTCTTGTTCCCGATGTAGGGGCCTACGGAGAACCGGCCCACAGCAGGAAACGTCTTGCCGATCACGCCGTAGATGATGTTGTAATCCGTGACGTCCTGCTTGGTGCCGGCGTTGAAGATTCCCACCTCGAGCGCGGGCGCGCCGGAAAAGAGAGCGCCCTCGGGAGCGCCCATCTTCAGGTTGAAGAAGACGGGATCGTTGCTCGGCTCGAGTACGTCGACTCCGATCTCCATCTGAAACTTTTCGAACGGCAAGATGCCGACGGTCAAACCGGCGTCCGTGGGGAAGTCGCCCGCCCCGTTATCCGCCTTTCTGAACGCGGTGAAGTAGTTGTCTACGCCCCAGTGGAGGACGCCATAGGGCTGGATGTCCAACGTCATCGGCGTCCACATGGTGGACGAGGGTGTGGCCAGCGCGGCGCCGGCGGGCAGGGCCAGAATGCTTGCGAACACGAGGGAGCGTACGAGTCTCATGAATTTCTCTCCTGTCTTGACGCCGCGTTCGATGCGGCGTCGAGAGGAGCATCGCCTGCCACGGCCAAAGAAGTCCGGAAGGCGGACAAAAAGGTTTCTAAAGGTCATTCCATGGCCGCCGGGAGCGTGAACCAGAAGGTCGCGCCACGGCCCTCCCCTTCGCTTTCGCAATGGATCTCTCCACCGTGGGATTGGACGATCTCTTTGGCAATGGCCAAACCGAGGCCCACGCCGCCCAGGTCTTGGGTGCCCGGCACCTGATAGAAAGGCTCGAAGAGCCGCTCGATGTGTGCCGGTGGGATGCCATCGCCGGTATCGACGACGGAGAAGCGGGCCCGCCCTTCGTGGGGTTCCGCGTGGACCGTCACCTTGCCGCCGGCGGCGGTGTGGGCGAGCGCGTTGTTGAGCAGCGCCGAGAGCACCACTCCGACCCGCTCCCGATCGGCGAGGACACGCGGTGCTTCGGGATCGACAACGATCGCCAATTCCACCTGCTCTGCCCGGTACCTTGCCGCGATCTCCTGCACCGCGGCGTCGATCAGGTCCCAGGGTGCCGCCGGCTCGGGATGGAGCTGCTGGCGGCGCTCTTCGAGGCTGGAGATCGCCTGGAGGTTTGTGGCGAGCTGATCGAGCCGTTCCGCCTCACCGCCCGCCCTGGCCAGGAGTTGCTCCTGCCGCTGCGTGAGCGGGCCGGAGCCCGCCTCGCGCAGGGAGCCGAGGACCGACCGCAGAGGACGCAGCGCAGCTTCGAGATCGCGCGCCACATTGGCCAAGAGGCCGGCGTGCACCTCGCCGCCGTGGCGCCGGTCGGTCATGTCCTCCAGGACCAGAATGAAGCTCTCGGGCTGCTTCGGCCGGTCGTCGAGGACCGTGACCCTTGGCAGGTAGAAGCGCTCGCGGCCTTCCACCGGGAGGTGGACCACCGCCGCGGTGCTCCGCTCCGGAGCGCGCCCGGCTTCGGCCTGCTTCAACAGGGGCGGCAGCCATCCGCCGTGCTGCGCTGGAATCGGCTCACCGGGCCGCAGGCCCAGCCGGGCCGCGGCGCGGTTGGCGAGCTCCACCCGTTGATCTGCAGAAACGACGGCCACCGCCTCGGAAACGTTGTCGATGGCGCGCTCGGCGACGCGGCGGGCGCGCAGCAGGTGGGCCTGATCGCTCTCCCGCAGCTCCCGCAGGCCTCCAGCCATGGAGTTGAACGCGGCCGCGAGCTGCCCCAGCTCGTCGCGCGAGGTGACCGGGACCGTCAGGTCCAGGTCGCCCCCCTCGATCTGCCGTGCCGCTCGCGTCAGGCGCTCCAGCGGCCCCAGCATGGAGCGGGACAGGAAGGCCACGCAGACCCCGGCGAACGCCGTACCCAGGAGGAGCAGCACGGCCATGCGGCGATTGGCGCGGGTGGCGAGCGCGCGGGCGCGGTCGTTGGCCTCCACCATGTTCTGCTGGTTCATCTGCAAGATCTCGTCGGCGGTCCCCTTGATCTGCTGGAAGGTCGGGAAGAGCTTCTGGAAATAGAGAGCCCGCCTCTCCTCCAGGGGGATCTGCGGATCGAGCACCCGCTCGAGAGTCGGCGCGTAGGCGGCGAAAAGCTGCCGCAGGCGCTGGGCACGCTCCCCCTCGCCGGGCAGGGTGATGTTGCCGAGCTCGGTCGCGAGGGCCGCCTCGAATTTTGGGCTGTTCTCGCGGGCGAGGGCGATCCCCTGCGGTGCATGACCCGCCAGGGCGAACAGCGCGCCGCTATCCATCCGCTCCAGGGATTCCTTCATCCGCTCGCAGGCGATGACGCTCTTGTAGTTCTCGCGCAGGATGACGTCGATCGAGCCGCCGAGCCGGGAGAGGAGGGTGATGCTCTCGACGCCCACCGCGATGAGGATCGCGAGCAGGCCGACAAAGCCGAGGACCAGCTTGGTCCGCAGGCCGCCGGGGCCTCCCGTGGGCAGGGTTATCTGTTCACCGTTGCTCATGATGCGTCGCCTCCATGCACAGGCTCGCGCCAGCCGGGCAAGGAAGTCCGGAAGGGGACCGAAAGAGTTGCGGAAGGGGAGATTAAGGAGATCTAAAGAGGCCCCCTCTCCCGAACGGGCGTCCGACGGGAGAGGGGGCCAGAGGGTGAGGGGCCCGGCGAAGCCGGCTTTAGAAGTTGGTATAGAGGAGACGGTTCGGCGATCCTCTCAGCTCACCCAGGACTGCCGAGGTGGTCGCCCGTTCGATGAGGACGGTCTGCACCAACGCCGGGCTCGCGGTCGGGTTGGTCTCGAGATATTGCGCTACCACACCGGTCACGAGAGGTGCAGAGTACGAGGTGCCGGTGCTGATGCAGAGGTACGACTGCCCTGAGCTGGCCATCGCGCCCATGATGTCGACCGCCGGAGCGAACAGGTCGACCTGGCTTCCGTAATTGGAGCCGCAGAACTCGGCCGTGCAAGAGAGCGGCGCGTCGTATCCGTATCGATAATTGTTCGAGTTGATCCCGGCCACGACGATGACCTCGGGCAGAGCCGTCGGACTGAAGTTGACGACCGGAGAATTGCGGTTGCCGGCAGAGTTGACCACGGGGATGCCATAGTTGTTGATCAGGCGCTGCACCGCCGCGTCGAGGCTCGCGGTGTCTTCGAACGGGCTATACTCAATGTTGTAGCTGAGATTGACGACGGCCGGTCGAATGGCGTTGGCGGCCACCCAGTCCATCCCTGATGCGATCCAGGACGTCCAGGACCTGCCTCCATCGTTACCGACGCGGACCGGATGGACGATCGCCGATTTCGCGACGCCAAACCGGCGGCCCGCTGCGATACTGGTGACGAGGGTCCCATGACCGTTTCCATCGTAGGTGTCCCAAGCCGGGCGATCGCCGCAGGACGTGGTGGGCTTGTTGGGAGGACATTGGCCCGTGATCGCGAAGTTGGTTCCGTTTCCAACGCGTGTGCCGCCTCCCGTGAGCGCGAACTCGCTGTGGGTCGACACGAGACCGGTGTCGACGACGTAGATGTGCACGCCGGTGCCGCGTGCACCAAAGTAGAACTTGGAATCCAGCGTGTGCGCGGCTTGACTGCCGGTCCGTTGATCGACACGGTCCAACGCCCAGCTATCGGAGCAGCTCGTATAGGGATCCCAGCAGGTGATCGTCTGGGGAGACACGGGATCGTAGCTGTTCGCCAGAGGGAAAGTGATGGGTGAGAAGCAATCCGGGGGACCGCTCTCCTCGGCCGCCCTGTCCTCCTCGACGCTCCGAACGCCCGGCAGGGTCGCCAAACGCTCTGCCTGGCTCCGCGTGGCATCGACGATGAACATTCCGAGATGGCCGAGAATGGCTTTCGGCTTCACTCCGCCCTGGGCCGAGATGCTGCGTGCCAGGCGGCTCGTGAGGTTGACGGTTCGCTGACGATTCACCGCCCGCTCATGGGCCAGACCGACCGATTCGTCGTCGAGGACGACGATGAAGCGGTGGCGGGTTTGCTGGGAAAGGGCAGGCTGCGCTGAGATGGCCAGCGCCAGGGCTCCAGCGACCAAGGTTCGGATCAGACTCATAGGTTTCTCCTTCAAAGAGCTTGCAACGGCTTGAACCAACGACCACAGGGCGACAATTCCAGGCTCGCGCCGGCCGGGCAAGGGTTCTCCCGTTGAACGAGAAGGGGATCGCTCTCTCAGAACATGGTCTCGTGCTCGAACGACTGGATCGTCCTGCCGAGCCATTCGCAGATCGCAAGCGCGCTGAACACCTCGGAGCGCCCGCCCTTCGCCATGCGCTTGAACAGGTCTTGTCCCCATGGACCCGACGGCCAGATCTCGGCGGCGACCTGCTCCCAAGTCATCCCGCGCCGCTCGCGCTCCGCGTTGAGCGCGACGTAGAGTGCCGCGGTATCGAACCGCAGGAAGCGACCCGTCTCCGCATAGCTGGTGGGCCGCGGCGGCGGTCCCCCGTCTCCGCCTGCGAAGCTCTCCACCGTACGCCCCACCCAGCGGGCCAGACCGATCACGCCATCGAGCTCGATCCCCCACCTACGCTTCGTCATGCTCTTGATCGTTGACGTCGAGATGCCCAGCTCCTTCGACAGGGCGGCCCACGTCATCTCGCGCTCGCGACGCTGCGCGTCAACGGCATCGTAGAGCGCCTGCGGATCGAAATTCGTCTTTCCCATCTCTCACTCCGCAGAGGCGACCACGTCGACCTCCACGAGCCAGTCAGGGGAAACGAGACCGGCGACGAACAACGTTGTGATCGCCGGCCGGACGCCGGCGAGAAGCTCTTTGCGCACTTCGAGCAAGGTTTCCATGTCCTCACGCCGCACCAGATAGAAGGACATCTTCACAATGTCCATGAACGTCATGTTTGCAGCGCTGAGGACGGAAGAGACATTCAGGAGCGCCTGTTTGCATTGGCCGCGAAAATCGGAAGGCAGATGGCCTTCCGGCGTCTGGCCGACCTGTCCCGAGACGTGCAGAGTTCGAGCCCCGGCGCGCGTTTCTACTCCGTGCGCATAGATACCGTGGTACGGCGCGCCGACGGGAAAGGGATCATGTCGAGTTGATACGGGCATCTGGGCACCTCCAAGAGATCGGGTTGTCGGCAGGCGTCGAGGGCACGCCTCACTCCTTCAAGGGGTGGCCGTCACTCGACGTCAAGCAGCCGTCAGTCGGCGTCGATTCGTCTCCGCTCGATCTCGATCAGTCCCTGCTTTGGATCGAAATCCGGCCGCTTTCAGTCGATCGTGACGCGTTTCATCGCTCTGCGGAGGCAAGGTCACTCCGGCTCGGGCAGGAACCGGTACCCTACCCAGGGCTCGGTGCCGATGTAGCGGGGATCGGACGGGTCGGGCTCCAGCTTGCGGCGCAGCGAGCCGACGTGGACGCGGACGGTGTCCGGCGTGGTGGCCGGAGCGCCGCGCCAAACTGTGGCGATGATCTGCCGCAGGGTGATCGGCCTGCCCGCCTGGCTGGCCAGGAGATCGAGGATGGCGAATTCGGTGGGGGTGAGCCGCACCTCCCGCCCCGCCTGCGCGACCGTCCGCCGGTCGCGGTCGATCTCCAGGTCCGGGAAGCGGAGCACCTTGGACGTCGCCCCGCCGCCGCGGCGCAGCTGGGACCGCACACGGGCGAGCAGCTCGCGCAGCGAAAACGGCTTGGTCACGTAGTCGTCGGCCCCCAGGTCGAGGGCGCGGACCTTGTCTTCCTCCTCGCCGCGCACCGAAAGCACCAGGATCGGCGTGCGGTCGATATGTCGCACGGCGGCGATGAGCGACATCCCGTCGGCCCGCGGCATGCCGAGATCGGTGATCACCAGGTCGGGCTGGTGCCGTTCGAAGAGCTCCTTGCCTTCCAGGCCGTCGGTGGCGGTGAGGGTCTCGTAACCGGCGAGGGAGAGCTCGCGGGCGAGCAGCTCGCGGATCGCCGGATCGTCGTCGGCGACGAGCAGGAGTGGCGTGGTGCGGCTCATCGGAGCTCCTCCTCGGGAGTGGGCGGCTCCGGGGCCGCCGGCAGAGTGAGCCGCGCGATGGTACCGCCGCCGGGCCGGTCGATCAATTCGAGAGCGCCGCCGCTGGCTTCCGCGAAGCTCCTGGCGATCTGCAGGCCGAGGCCGCCCGCCGTGCGGTCTCCGGCGGCGGTGCTCGCCTCGGCAGTCCCGCCGAAGGGGCGGCGCATCGCCTCCGGCACGCCGGGTCCGTGGTCGAGCACTTCCAGACGCACCCGGTCCATCGAGAGGGGGTCCCGGGTCGCCGCCAGCTCGAGCGGACGGTCCGCGGGCGCCGCCCGGGCGGCGTTTTCGATCAGGTTCACCAGCGCTTCGACGGCCAGGGCCGGGTCGGCCCACACCTCCGGGCAATTCGGCGGCACGCGCGTCGCGACCTTCCGTCCGGAGAGGATCGGCGCCAGGCTCTCGCGGGCGGTACGGAGCAAGGTCCCGACGGCCAGCGGCTCCGGATGCGGGTGCGCGAGCCCCGATTCCAGCCGGGCCGCCGCCAGCAGGTTGTCGATCCGGCGGGTGAGGCGGGAATGCTCGGCCGCGAGGTTGCGCAGGCTGGGGAGGGCCGCGGGGTGGCCGGCGAGCACGCGCTCGAGGCTCTCGATCTCCAGGCGCACCGCGGTCAGCGGCGTGCGCAGGTCGTGGGAAACCGCGCGCAACAGGGCGGTCTTGAGCGCCTCGCTTTCGCGGACCGCTTCCAGGCGGGCCGAGCGGAGGAGCAGACGCTCGCGCTCGACCGCCAGCGTCTCGACCTCCCGGCGCCGGCTCTGCGCCTCTTCGGCCCGGCGCCGGGCCGTTGCGACCAGACGGCTGGCGAGGGCCGACGCGGCGAGGAACGACAGCAGGGCCACCCAGTTGGAGGAATCGGCGACCACGAAGGTATGGAGAGGAGGGAGGAAAAAAAAGTTGTAGCAGAGCATCGCCAGGAGCGAGGACACCGCACCCACCGCCCAGCCTCCCCAGGTGGCGAGCCCCAGGACCGCGAGCAGATAGAGGAATCCGACCGTGACCGGATTGACCCCGGTCGCCCGTCCGGCCCAGGTGACCAGCGCCAGGGCGGCCGGCACGGCGGCCCAGGTGAGCGCACGTCTGCGCCGGGAAAAAGGGAGGTCTTCCGCCACCGCTGGCACGGAGGGAGTCTATCAGCCCGTTCCCAGCCGGCGCCTTTAGATCTTCTTTACGCTCCCTTCCGGACTTCTTCCGCGCCTTCGCGCCAAGGTGGCTGGATGACCTCGACGCCCGAAGGCCACGACCCGCGCCGCCTCGCCATTCTCTGCCTGACCGCCATCGGCGTCGTTTATGGCGACATCGGGACGAGCCCGCTCTACGCCGTCCGCGAGTGCTTCTTCGGCCCGCATGCGGTGCCGGTCAACCGCGCCAACGTGCTCGGCGTCCTTTCGCTCATCGTCTGGACGCTCGTCATCGTCGTGACGCTCAAGTACCACGTCTACGTCCTGCGCGCCGACAACAACGGCGAAGGAGGCATTCTGGCCCTCATGGCGCTCGCCACGCGCTCGGTGCGCCGGAGGTCCTGGCTCGTCGTCGGTCTCGGTCTCTTCGGCGCCGCGCTCCTCTATGGGGACGGCATGATCACGCCGGTGATCTCGGTGCTGGGCGCGATGGAAGGGCTCAAGGTGGCGACCCCGCAGCTCGAGCCGTACATCGTGCCGGCGGCGATCGTGATCCTCGTGCTTCTGTTTCTCTTCCAACGGCGGGGGACGGCGGGGGTCGGCCTGCTCTTCGGCCCCGTCATCCTCCTGTGGTTCGCAACCATCGCCATTCTCGGCGTGATCAGCATCATGCAGGAGCCGGGAGTGCTGGCCGCGCTCAACCCCCTCTACGCCTACCAGTTCTTCGCCCGCAATGGGGTGGCCGGGTACCTGGTCCTGGGCGCCGTCTTCCTGGTCGCCACCGGCGGCGAGGCGCTCTATGCCGACCTCGGGCACTTTGGGGAGCCGCCGATCCAGATCGATTGGTTCTCTGTGGTCTCGCCTTCGCTGCTGCTCAACTACTTCGGTCAAGGGGCGCTGGTGTTGCGCGATCCTGCCGCGGCCGACAACCCGTTCTTCCGGCTCGCCCCGGACTGGGGACAGTACCCGCTGCTGATCCTCGCCACCATGGCGGCGGTCATCGCCTCGCAGGCGGTCATCTCCGGCGTCTTCTCGCTGACCCGGCAGGCGATCCAGCTCGGCTACGCGCCGCGCATGGAGATCATCCACACCTCGGCCCGGGAGATCGGCCAGATCTACATCCCGTTCGCAAACTGGGCGCTGATGGCCGCGACCATCGCGCTGGTGCTCGGGTTCCGTACCTCGAGCAACATCGCCGCCGCCTACGGCGTCGCGGTGACGACGACGATGATCATCACCACGCTGCTCGCTTTCGTGGTGGCGCGGAAGCTCTGGGGATGGAAGCTCTCGACCGCAGCGGGAGTCACGGCTGTCTTTCTCACCGCCGACCTCGCCTTCTTCGGCGCCAACATCATCAAGGTGGCGCAGGGCGGATGGTTCCCGCTCATCGTCGCGGCGGCGGTCTTCGCCGCCTTCACGAGCTGGCGCCGCGGCCGCAGCGCGCAGGCGGCCCGGCTGGCCGAGGTCTCCCTTCCACTCGAGCTCGTCATCGCCGACGTCGTGCGCCGGGGCCTGCACCGCGTGCCGGGGACCGCGGTCTTCTTGACCGGCCAGGCGAGCGGCACGCCGCCGGCTCTCCTGCACAATCTCAAGCACAATAAGGTCATCCACGAGCAGAACGTCGTTCTGACCGTCGTGACCGAGGAGATCCCCCACGTGGCTGCGAAGGAGCGGACTGTGGTCGAGGAGCTGGGCCACGGGTTCTACCGGCTGAGCGTCCGCTATGGCTTCATGGAAGATCCCGACGTGCCCGGGGTGCTCCGCAGCCTGGGAAAAGAACACGGCCTTGCCGTCGATCCGAGCAATGCGACGTTCATGCTGAGCCGGAGCACGGTTCTCCCGCGGCGCAAGTCTCCCTTCGGCCGCTCTCTCGATGCTCTGTTCATCTTCATGCAACGCAATGCCCTGGTCGCGACGCGTTACTTCCGCCTCCCTCCCAACCGCGTCATCGAGATCGGCATGCAGGTGGAGATCTGACACCGCGGATCGTAAGACCTCCATCCGGCCCGATTTTAATTCCCTGCGCCCGCTGTCGGAGTGCCGGTCACAGTGAACAAACCGGAATAGCTCTGGTACTGCTTGTCGGGATTGATCACGGTCACATCGCGAGGGCCCGGTTTGGCGTCCCGCGAGATCTCGATCTCGCAGCGGAGCTCCACGGACGTCGGAGCCTCGCACGAGGAAACGTTGATACCGGGCGGCGAGAAGGTCACTGTGGTTTGCGGGTCGAAGTTTGCACCGCTGAAAGTGAGGCTCATCTTTTTCCCCATCAACCCCACGTCCGGCTCGAGGCTCTGGATGCTCGGAGGCTGGTTTGCGGGCTTCTGCTCGACCGGCGGGGCGGGCTCCGAAGACGCCGAGAGGAGCGATGGGCCCGTTTCGGTGCTCGGGGCTTTGCCGGGCTTTTTCTGCGGGAACGGCTTCTTGACCGGCCCTTCAATGTTCGTGGGGACGGACCGCGCTGGCACGTCTGTTGTAGATTCTCCTGTGCCTTTGGGGCTTGCCGGTGGCGGCTCGGGCGCAGGCGGTCTCACGGGAGCTCTCGAGTCGGTCGATGGCGGCGTGGCCGTGGAGTCTCCTTGCACGGAGAGCGGTGCTTTTTTCTGGAAAGAGGACCAGGCGGGGAGCAGCGTTCCCAGGATTCCCAGACAGACGAGCGTGGCCGCGATCTCCGTCCGGTCCGGCCAGCTCCAGCGCCAGCCATCCTCTCCGGCCCCGGCTCGGGAAAAGGCTTGCCGGAGCACTCTTTGGCGCAGAGGCTTCGCCGGGCTTCCGGTTTCCCTTTCGACTGCGCTCACCACCTCGGCGGCCAGCGGACCCTGCGCGAGATCGATCAGCTCGTGGGTGGCAACCTTTTCGCGGCCGGGGATGCGGATCTCCTGGAGGGCGCGGTCGAGGCGCCAGCGCGCGTGGGCGGCGGTCTCGGGCCGGGGCTCGGACGACGCGAGCAGATCGGCGAGGAAGCCGTGCACCTCCTCGGCGGAGGGACCGACTCCAGGTCGCGCGAGGAGCGGCGGGGCGTCCAGCGCTTCGAGGAGAGCGGCGGGCGGAACGTGGGGGCAGAACCGCTGGCGCAACAACTCGGCGAGATCCGGGTCGCGGCGCGGGGCGAGGGTCAACAGCCAGCGCAGGCGCTCGATATCGAGCGGGCTGACTCCGCGCTGGGGCTGGGCGCGGGCGGTCTCGCGCTCCGGGCGGCCGGTCTCGCCGTGCACCAGCTGGCGGGCGGCGGCCATCACTCCCTCTGGAGTCATCGGCCACGCCTGGACCGGGATCTCGCGCAGAGCGGGACGCCACCAGGCGGGATCGGTCACCGGGTGCAGCCAGGCCCGGTAGCGCCAGCCGGAGAGCGCTTCCACCCACGGGGCGAGGCGTCCCTGGCGTCCCTCCAGAAGCCCCTCTCCGGCGCTGATGACCAGCAGCGGGCTCTCGGCGCGGAGGCGGAAGAGCTGCTTCAAGGTCAGCGGCGGCGCTCCCGGGTCGCGGAAGACCTGCCCCGCGCCGGCGTGGAACCGCCAGCGGTCGACCGGCACGCCGCGGGTCTCCAGGCCGGAGAGGAGAGCGGACACCCGCCGCCGCCAGGGGCGCATCTCGTAGCCGACGTCCTCCAGCACCAAAATCGGGTGGTCCGTGGCCCGAGCGCGGAGGACGATCTGCGGG
>DASPXX010000298.1:0-10167 GCA_035637095.1 Thermoanaerobaculia bacterium | reverse complement strand
CTGGCGATGGCGCGGCGGGTGCAGCGGGAGGTGCGCCCGGACCTGCGCCTGCTCGCCATGTCGGCCACGGTCGACCCCGGACCGATCGCCGGCTATCTGGATGCCCCTGTGATCGAGAGCCGGGGGCGGCTCCATCCGGTGGAGATCGAATATCTCGATCCGCGGCGTGACCGGGGCGAACCGCCTCCGCTTCCCGCGAGAGTCGCCGCCGCGGTGCGCTATGCCTTGGAGCGGAGCCCCGGCGACGTCCTCGTGTTCCTCCCCGGCGTCGGCGAGATCGAGCGGGCCGGAGAGGCTCTCGCATCTCTCGCCGCCGAGCGCGATCTCGCCGTCCTGCCGCTCTACGGTGACCTGCCGCCCGAGCGGCAGGATGCGGTCCTTCGTCCTCTCGACCGCCGCAAGGTGGTGCTCGCGACGAACGTGGCCGAGACCTCCATCACGGTCGATGGCGTGACCGCCGTGGTCGACAGCGGCCTGGTGCGGCGGCTGCGCTACGACCCGGCGACGGGACTCGATCGGCTGGAGCTCGGCAAGGTGAGCCGCGCCTCGGCCGACCAGCGGGCCGGACGGGCGGGCCGGCAGGCCCCGGGCCTCTGCCTCCGGCTCTGGGGGGAGTGGGAGCACCCGGCTCTCCCGGAGCGGGAGACGCCCGAGATCCGGCGGGTCGACCTCGCCGGCCCGGCGCTCCAGCTCCTCGCCTGGGGAGAGGGAGACCTGGCATCGTTCAAGTGGTTCGAGGCGCCCGAGCCGGCGGCCCTGACCGCGGCCACGGACCTCCTCCGCCGGCTGGGCGCCACCGGTCCGCACGGTCTGACGCCGGCGGGGACCGCCATGGCACGCCTGCCGGTCCATCCGCGCCTCGCCCGTCTGCTCCTCGAAGGTCATCGCCTCGGTCACCCGCGCGAGGCCGCCTTGCTCGCCGCCTTGCTCGCGGAGCGCGATCCCTTCCCGTGGGCTCCGCGCGCCGAGCGAGGTACCGGCCCCCGCCGCTCCTCCCGCTCCGACCTCCTGGACCGCCTGGACGCTCTCGAAGCCTTCGAGCGCCGCGGCCGCTCCTCTGGTCCCGACCTCGGTGTCGGAATCAATCCGGGAGCCGCCCGCTTCGTCCTCCAGGCGCGGAACCAGCTCGCCGAGACGATCCGCCGCGAGCTGGGTCCGCCCCCCGGCACGAGCGAGGACCGCGACGAAGCCCTCCTGCGCGCTCTTCTCGCCGCCTATCCGGACCGCGTGGCACGCCGCCGGGAACCGCGGAGCCCCCGCGCCGTGATGATCGGCGGACGCGGTATCCGCCTGGCCGAGGAGAGCGCTGTCCTGGAGCCCGAGCTGTTCCTGGCCCTCGACATCAATGAGCCGGACAGGGGCCGTATCGGTCCCTCCGAGGCTCTCGTCCGCCTCGCCTCGGAGGTCGATCCCGCCTGGCTGTCGGGCGACGCCCTGCGGACTGCGGTGGAGGTCAAGCTCGATCCGGAGCGCGAGCGGGTCGTCGCCTGGAAACGGACGCGCTTCGAGGATCTGATCCTCGCCGAGACCGAGGCGCCGCCCCCGGCTGATGAAGCAGAACGGGCACTCGTCCGCGCCGCCGCCGAGCGACTCGATCGTGCCCTCCCCCTGGACGATCCGGAGGTCGCCGGGTTCCTCGCCCGCGTGCGCTGCCTGCGCGAGTGGATGCCCGAGCTCGGCCTGCCCGCCTTCGACCAGGGAGATCTGCTGGCTCTTCTTCCTGCCCTCACCGCCGGCAAGCGCTCGTTCGCCGAGCTGCGCCGCGCTCCTCTCCTCGACGTGCTCCGGGGAGCGCTCTCCTGGGAGCAGCTCCAGGTGTTGGAGCGCGAGGCGCCGGAGCGGCTGGAGGTGCCGAGCGGCAGCCGCATCAGGGTGGACTACGAGCCCGGCCGGCCGCCGGTCCTCGCCGCGCGCATCCAGGAGCTCTTCGGCCTCGCCGAGACCCCGCGCCTCGCCGCCGGCCGGGTGCCCGTCCTGATGCACCTGCTCGCTCCCAACTTCCGGCCGCAGCAGGTCACCCATGACCTGCGCAGCTTCTGGGAGAACACCTACCCGCAGGTCCGCCGAGAGCTCCAGGGCCGCTACCCAAAGCACGCCTGGCCCGAAGATCCCTGGACCGCGAAGGCACAGCGGAAGCCGGTCAAAAGATGAGCACCTCCCCGATTCGCCTCTCCACCTCCCGCGTCCGTTCCAGCGCCGCCACGATCTTGCGGAAGGTCTCGATCTCCTCCAGGCCCAACCGCCTCCCGGCCCGCGCGGCGAGCCAGCGATCGAGCACCTGGTAGCCGCCGATCCGGAAGTACCAGACCGGGACCTCGATCCCCTCGAAGCAGAGGGCCTCGCCATCCAGCAGCACCCGCCTCTCCTCCGGCCGGTAGATGCGCGCCCGTCTTCCCGCGGCGAGCGGCCGGTCGCCATCCCCCAGAAAGCGGACCGGCGAATCCGCCAGACGCGGATCGCGGAGCAAGTGGAGCTCGATCAGCTCCGCCCCGAGCGTGGCCAGGCGGTCGAAGACCTCCCGGTCCGGCGGGAACGGGATGCGCGGGAAGTCGCGCCGCAGCAGATCCGCGTAACGCTCGCGGTAGGTGGGCGCCCAGAGCACCGCGTAGACGTACGCCAGGACCTTCCCGGGCGCCGGCTCCTCGCCGTACAGGTCACCGAGGAGGCGCCGGACCTGCGGCGTCAGGTTCGACGCCCTTTCGCCGGCGAGCGCTCCGGCCGGCTCGCGCCAGAGCGGAAAGACATAGTTGACGTCGTGCGCGCTCACCGCCTTGTGCCCGGCGAGCTGATCGGTCACCAGCGCCCCGGCCTCCTCTTTGTGCTGGCGCGGCACGATCAGCGCCAGGTTGCCCCCTCGCCGGAGATGGCGCAAGACCGCCTCGCGCGGCCGCTCCAGCACGTAGTCGGCGGCGAAGAGGTACCGGATGTCGAAGGGGCGAACCAGGAAAGTCGTGAGCCGCTCCTCCCAGGCGGTGTCCTCCCGCGCTCTCCGCAGCCTCTCCCGGGACAGCTTCCAGGCGGCGAGATCGACCCCGGGGCAGCCGCCGGCCTCGCGCAGCATGAGCTCGCCGCGGAAGTCCCGGACCCGCCGGTGCAGACGCTCCCGGTCCACATCGGTGACCAGGGCATCCCGTCCGGTGATCAGGCCGGCCGAGAAGAGATCGAAGATCTGCGGCAGCGGCAGGCCGCGGCGGTACTCCGCCTCGACCCCGGCGTCACCGCGCACGAAGAAATACGCCGGCCCCTGCGGCTCCACCTCCGTCCAATCGGTCGACTCCACGTCGCGGCCCGCCAACCACCGCAGCTTCTGCATGCGGCCTCCCTGCAGGTCGGCCCGTAGCACCCTCCTCTCCAGGCCCGGCCTTTTGACCAGCAGCACGATCGCCATCCCCTGCTCGATGCCGAAGACGTTGGCGTCCGCCGATCCGTCCGGCCGCCCCTCGCGCCGCCGCCGGTTGCCGTGCAGGTCGAGCACGTAGACCTCGTCGAAGGTGCGCAGGAGCGACCGGCGCATACCGCGGAACGTGGCGCCGTCGAGCCATCCATGATTGGTCACGAAGCCCACGATCCCCTCGCCGTTCTGATCGATCTTCCACTGCGCGAAGCGGAGGAACTTCACGTAGTCGTCGCGCAGCCATTTCGGATTGCGCTCGCCGAGGGGCTCGCCATCCACCCGGAAGTACCCTTCGTCGGACCGGCCATCCGCGAGCCGGTAGCCCTGGAGGAGCTCGTTGTAGGTGGCGTCCGGGTTCGCCGAATGCCCGGCCCAGGGGGGATTGCCGATCACCACACTGATCCGCTCGTCCTGCTTGATGCGGTCGGCTTCCTGCGACTCGTGGGCCAGCGCGTCGACATAGGGAAGGGGCGTCTGCGCGGTCTGCTCGCGGTGGAGGGCATCGGTCAGGTAGAGCTGGACCCGCTCGCCGTCGGCCGGCCGGTGTCCGAGCGCCCCGAGGGAGACGCTCATCTGGAGGTGACCGATGGCATACGGCGCCATCATCAGCTCGAAGCCGAAGAAGTGGGGCAGCAGATGCTCGCGCACGAGAGCCGCGACCGCCGCCTCGCCGCGCTCCTGCCGCCACGTCTGTGCGGCGATACGGCAGGCTTCGACGACGAACGTCATGGTGCCCGCGGCCGGATCGAGCAGCCGCACCCCGGGATCGGCGAGCCCCAGCGGCCGGCCGAGGCGACGCAGCAGGAGGTCGACCGAGCGGACGATATAGGAGACGACGGGCAGCGGCGTGTAGAAGACTCCGCGCCGCTTGCGCAGGTCGGGATCGTACGAGCGCAGGAACGTCTCGTAGAAATGGAGGATCGGGTCCGTCCCCCGCAGCGGCAGCCGGTTCGCCGCCCGGGACCGCCCGAAATCGGGGAACGCTGATTGCCGCAGGAGGTCGACCAGGTCGTCGACGATCCATCCGACCTCGGCCGGCATGGGACCTACGGAGATGTACCGGAAGACGTCGCGCAGGATGCCGCTCGACAGCGGGATCTCCTCGAACGCCTGGGCGCGGTCGAAGCTCTCCCGCAGGCCCGCCCAGCGGGCGGCAAGGAGGCCGTAGGCGATGGTCTGGGCATACAGGTCGGCGAACTGGGGGATGTCGAGCTTCGAGAGCAGGTACTGCCGGAACGCCTGGTAGAACCCGGAGAGCCGCGACACCTCGCCGCCTCGCTGCTCCCGTTCGAGGCGCGCGGCGATGCGCGCCGCGAGAACGCGCGCCCGGCCGGCCAAGGCGACCGCCAGTGCCGCGGCGTCCGGAGGGCGCGGTGCCCGGAAAGCCAGGAAATCTCCGACCAAAGCGAGCAGCCTCTCCTCCCCGTCCGGAGCGTCGATCCGCACGGCGCCCTCGCGGGCGCCGCGGCGATAGAGGCGGATCTCGCAGAAATCGGTGAGGAGAAGGTTCGGAAACGTCTTCCGGTACCGCTCGACCTGCTCCGAGCCCTCGGCCCGGTCGAGGTTGGTCCCCGGCCGTTTCGCCTCGACGTACCCGACGATCCCGTGCTCGCTGTCACGGATCTGGAGGTCGAGGAGGCACTCTTCGGTCTTGCGCGGGATGACGATGGCGCGCACCCCCGGCCGGCCCAGGCGGACCGCCAGCGCTTCGAGAAGCGCCCCCAGGAACGGATAGAACGTCTCTTCACGAGCGTCGCCGCGCCGGCCCTCCTCCTCCACCCGTTCGCGGTACGCCGCGAGCGGATCCGAGCCGGAAGCCGGCGCAGACGACAGGTTTCGGGTCGGCCGAGGGCGTAGCGCCATCGCGGCAAAGAATAACCCGAAACGGGTACGAATGGACGAAAGGTGTTTCTTCCGAAAGCTACTTCTTCTTCCTTCCTTTCTCGGTCGCACGGGCGGCGAGCCATTCGAGAGCTCCCGGGGTGGCCTCCCAGGTCGTCCGGCCCGCCGCGGCATAGGCCTGAGCCTCCTCGGCGCTTCCCGTCCCCACCAGTCCGGCCGGAAGCTCGATGGGCGCAGAGGCCGGTTCGAGGAGCGCCCGGATCACGAAAGGGTTGGCGCGAACGGCTTCGTCCAGGAGCTCGCGAACCGCCGGCGAGTCTCCCTCGCGGCGAAAAGAGAGGAGCACCCGCGGCCAGATCCAGAAGGCGGACTTGTCCCGATAGTGGCCCAGAAGCTCCTGCAGATCCTCATGCCGCTGCAGATGGAGATAAGAATCGGCCAGGAGATATCTCGCCTTGACACCATCGAGCTTGTCGAGACGCAGGAGCTCCCGCAGCGGCTCGACCGCTTCCGCGAAGCGCCCGGCCTGGTGGAGGGTCACGGCACAACGGGAGAGGGCGCCGAGGTAGGTGGTCGTGTCGCTTCCGGCAATCTGCCCGGCGAAAGCATGGAAGACGGCCCGCAGCTCGAAGCGATCCTCGCGCAGCTCCACCTCGGCGGCCGCACGGCCGGACCCATCTGACAGCGCCGTCCGGATCTTCCCGGCGACCTCCAGATCGGTCGTCTGGATGCGCTCCGGCCGGTACCCGGTGCGGCGTGCCAGCTCCGGCAGGGCATCGACCGCCAGACCGCCTTCCGGCGCATCCGCCACCCGCGACATGGCGATCTCTCCGGTCGGCAGATCGAGGCAGAGCGCGGCCCAGACCATCTCCAGCCGGGGCGCGCTCCCCTCCTCGGCCTTCACCCACAGGGGCAGGAGAAAGAGATCCACCTGCCACACCGCTCCGGGCTGCCACGGAACCGCCCAGAACCCCTCCAGATCGCGCTGCTCCATCGCGTCCTCCTGCGCGCAGTGTAGCGCAGGAGCGAGACTTGTCGCAGCACAGGCGGACTTTTCCTCTCGCGAGCTAACCCCAGAGCTAACCTCGGAGGGTCCGCTAACTCTTCTTGTACTTCACGCGGATTCCCTCGGCCGCCTGCTTCGGATCCATCTTCTTCAGCGAGTCGAGGGTGTACTCCCAGATCAGCGTGTTGCCCTCCTTGCGGTGGGCGTTGCTCTCCAGGACCTGGAACGGAGCCTCGATCTTCCAGGCGATCCGCAGCCCCTTGAACGCCTGCTCGAGCTGCTTCTCCATCTCCGGCGAGACCTTCCCCTCGCCACCCATCTCCTGCTTCTGTTCCTCCAGCGGGTTCTTCGGCTTGGTGGTGAGGAGGATCGTATTCCCCTGCTCGGTGATCTCCAGATCTCCGAAGGGCGTGTCGAAAGGGTTCTCGGGGGCCGGCGGTCCCGGCTGCGCCTCGGCGGCCGGCTTCGGCTCGGAGAGCTTGACCTGCTTCAGCTTGTTGACGTTGTCGAAGCCGAGCGTGAAGGCGGCCAGCATCTTCAGCCCCTGGTCCTGGAAGCTGCTGTCGAGGAGCTTGACGCCAGGGGGCAGGTTCTTCGCCAGCTCCGCCTTCTCCTTCTCGGGATCGGGCTTGCTCTCGCTCGTCTTGGCGTTGGCCAGGAAGTCCTGCTTGGCCTTGTCCAGCTCCGCCGCGGTGGGCTCTCCCTCCTTCCCCTCCATGGAGCGCTGCATCATCAGCATCATGTAGACCATCGGCTCCAGGTCCACCTTCATGGAGAAGCCGGCCTTGCCGGAGAGGTCCTTCTGGAGGACCAGCGACTGCTCGACGTCGAAACATCCGGTCAGCAGGAGACATCCCGCCAGACCGAGCCCCAGGCTCGCCTTCCGCTTCATCGTGACCTCCTTGTCAGTACGCCCGCGCCGCCTCTTCCATCTTCTGGGCCTGGAAATGGGTGGTCAAGGGCTCGATCAGCGGGTCCAGGTCCCCCTCCAGGATGGTGGGAAGCTGGTGGATCGAGAGCCCGATCCGGTGGTCGGTGACGCGGCTCTGCGGGAAGTTGTAGGTGCGGATCTTCTCCGAGCGGTCGCCGGAGCCCACCATGCGGCGGCGCTCCTCGCTGACCGCCGACTCCGCCTTCTCGCGCTCGATCTCCAGGAGCCGCGCCTTGAGCACGCGGAGCGCCTTCGCCTTGTTCTTGATCTGGCTCCGCTCGTCCTGGCAGCTCACCACCAGGCCGCTCGGGATATGGGTGAGGCGCACCGCGGAGTAGGTCGTGTTGACCCCCTGGCCGCCGGGACCCGAGGCGCAGAAGCGGTCGATCCGCAGGTCTTTCTCGTCGACCTCGACCTCCACGTCGTCGGCTTCGGGGAGCACGGCCACGGTGACCGCCGAGGTGTGGATGCGGCCGGCGGCCTCGGTGGCGGGCACGCGCTGCACGCGGTGGACGCCCCCTTCGTACTTGAGCCGGCTGTAGGCGCCCCGGCCTTCGACGATCGCCGAGATCTCCTTGACGCCGCCCAGCTCGGACTCGGAGAGATCGATGATCTCGATCCGCCACCCCTGCCTCTCGGCGTAGCGGCTGTACATGCGGAACAGCTCGGAGGCGAAAAGCGTCGCCTCGTCGCCGCCGGTGCCGGCGCGGATCTCCAGGACCACGTTGCGCTCGTCGTTGGGATCTCTGGGCATCAGCTCCACGCGGAGCTTCTCTTCCAGCGCGGCGATGCGGGAGGCGAGCTGCTCGCGCTCCTCGCGGGCCATCTCCCACAGCTCGTCGTCCTTGGACAGACCGGAGAGCATCTCCTCGGTCTCGTCGCTCTGCTGCCGGATCTTCTTGTAGTCGCGGTATAGCTCGACCACCGGGCTGATGTCCGACAAGGCCTTGTTGGTCTCCATGTAGGCCTTGCGGTCGGTCAGCACCGACGGATCGGCGAGGCGCTGGGTCAGCTCCTCGTGGGTCTTTTCCAGTTGGGCGAGTTTCTCGATCATGGCGCGGCCCTCTCGCCCGCCGGAAGCTAAGCGCTGGGCTGATTGTAGCGGCGCTTGAAGCGCTCGACACGGCCCGCGGTGTCGACCAGCTTCTGCTTGCCCGAGAAGAACGGGTGGCAGGCGCTGCAGATCTCCAACCGGACCTCGTCGCTGGTCGAATGGGTCTCGAAGGTGTTCCCGCACGCGCAGTGCACGGTCACCATGTGCAGAGTCGGATGAATGTCTTTTTTCACGGCTCGTTCCTTGCTCTTGAAATGTTCCCCGGTCATGAGGGAACGGGAAGCCTAAACGATGAGCGGCCTCTTGACAAGGCCGCCCGCGAGGGGGTCAACAAAAAACAGGGGGATTTCCTTCCCCGCTACAATCCCGCCATGAGCTTCCACGACGACTGCCTCGTCCTCGACGGCCACACCGACGTCCCCACCCGCCTCTGGGAGACGCCCGTCGATCTGGGCGTGCCGCAGAAAGACCGCCACGTGGACCTGCCGCGCCTCCGCCAGGGCGGCGTGGACGGCGTCGTCTTCGCCCTCTATATCCCCCCCTCCCTCTCTCCCGAGCTCGGGTGGCAGCACGCCCTGGCGCTCCATGGCGCCACCGAGCGGGCTCTCGCGCCGCTGGCCGGCAAGATGGAGATCGTCACCACGGCCGAGGACCTCCGCCGGGCCGTCTGGCGCGGCGTGGTGGGCGTGCTGATCGGCCTCGAGAACGGGCGCCCCCTGGCCCTCCCCGGCACCCTCGACGCCTGCGTCAAGCTCGGGGTCCGCTACGTCACCCTGACCCACAACGGCACCCACGAATGGTGCGACTCCGCGACCGACGCGCCCGCCCACGGCGGCCTCTCCGGGGAGGGGGAGCGGATCGTCCGCGAGCTCAACAAGCGGGCCATCGTGCCGGACGTCTCCCACGTCTCGGACGACGCCGTGCTCCACGTCCTCGAAGTCTCCAAGGCCCCGGTGATCGCCAGCCACTCGTCGTCCCGCGCGATCTGCGACCACCCGCGCAACCTGCCCGACGCCCTGGTCCGCGAGATCGCCCGCCGGGACGGCGTCGTGATGGCCAACAGCTATGCCGCTTTCGTCGATCCGGCCGCCATGCAGGCCGACCGCGAGCGCGGCCCGCTCGTCCGGCCCATGCTCCAGGAGACCGAGGGGGCGTACATGGCCGATCCCGGCAAGCACTGGGAGGAGCGGGCGCGCCTCCTCGCCGACCATCCCCTGCCCGAGGTCCCGCTCGACCGCTTGGTGGACCACCTCCTCCACATGATCGACCTCGGAGGAGAAGAGCACGTCGGGATCGGCACCGACTTCGACGGCATCCCCGACACCCTGAAAGGCTTCGAAGACCCCTCCCACTTCCCCGACTTGACCGCCGCCCTGCTGGCGCGGGGGGTCGACAAGGCCGGAGTGCGATTGATCCTGGGGGAGAACTTCCTGCGGGTGCTCAAGCAGGCGGAGGCGGTTTGATGGGTGGCTCCGGAAGGCCTACCTCTCCTCCACCCGCACCGGGAACAGCTCCGCCTGCCGTTGATCCCAGGGGGAGATCGGGACGCGGTAGTCTCCGGTCCAGCAGGCGGTGCAGTAGCTGTCGGCGGGACCTCCCACCGCGGTGAGCATGCCTTCGAGCGATAGGTAGGCCAGGCTGTCCGCCTCGATGAACTGGCGGATCTCTTCGATCGAATGGTGCGCGGCGATCAGCTCGCCCCGGATCGGTGTGTCGATCCCGTAGTGGCAGGGCCACTGCGTCGGCGGCGCTGAGATCCTCACGTGCACCTCGGCGGCCCCGCCCTCCCGGACCATGCGCACGATCTTCTTCGAGGTCGTGCCGCGCACGATCGAGTCGTCCACCAGCACCACGCGCCTCCCCTCCAGCAGCTCGCGCACCGGGTTCAGCTTGATCTTCACCCCGAAGTTCCGGATCGACTGCTTGGGCTCGATGAAGGT
>DASPXX010000297.1:0-6370 GCA_035637095.1 Thermoanaerobaculia bacterium | reverse complement strand
CGACGCCCAGAGTCGACTCGATCTGGCGCTTGAGCACCTTGTCGGCGAACTCGGTCAAGTCGCGGATCGGGGCCGGGCCGGCGAGCGCGATCGAGAGGACCGGTGTGGCGTCGGTCTCCAGCTTCTGCACGATCGGCGGATCGGCCGCGGTCGGCAGATCGGCGAGCACGGTGCTCACCTTGTCGCGCACCTCCTGGGCCGCCACGTCGCCGTTCTTCTCCAGGTCGAACCGGATGGTGACGATCGAGATGCCTTCGGACGAGATCGACTGCAGCTCGTCGATGCCGCTGATCGTGTTGACCGCCTCCTCGACCTTGTCGGTGATGTCGGTCTCCATCTCCTCCGGGCTCGCGCCCACCAGGGTCGTGGTCACCGTCACCAGGGGGAAGTCGACGTTGGGAAAGCGGTCGACGCCCAGCGTGAAGTAGGAGACGAGCCCCACCACCACCAGGGCGAGGATGAGCACCGTCGCGAAGACGGGCCGCTGGATACAGATTTCCGCGAGTCTTTTCATCGGTTGACCTCGATCTCCACCCGCGCGAACAGGCCGGGCGACAGGCGGCCGTCCGTGTTCGGCAGATCCGTCTCCACCAGGACCGTGCGGGTCGCCGGATCGACCACGCCGCCGATCTGGGTCACCTTGCCGGAGAACACCTCGCCGGGGTACGGGTCCACGGTGGCGCGCACCGCCTGCCCCTCGCGCAGGCTGGCGAGATAGCGCTCGGGCAGGCGGAAGCGCAGCTTGATCGGTGACGTCTGGGCGACCACGAACGCCACCGAGCTCTCGCCCATGTGCTCGCCGACGTCGGTCCGCCGCTCGGCCACCACGCCGGTGATCGGCGAGACGAGGACGGCGTCGCGCAGCTTCTGGCGGGAGAGGTCGCGGGCCGCCTCGGCGGACGCCACGGCGGCGAGCGCCGAGTCGTAGGCCGACCGCGAACGGTCGAACGCCGCCTGCGACACCGACTCCTTGGCCAGCAGGTCCTCTTTGCGCTTGAAGTCGCGCTCCGCCTCGCCGGCGGCGGCCTTGGCGCGGGCGACGTCCGCATCGGCGCGCTTCAGGTCGAGCGAGAGGTAGTCGCTCTCCAGCGTGAGCAGCGTCTGGCCGCGGCGCACCCGGGCGCCCTCGTCGACATAGACCCGGGCCACCCGGCCGGGGTTCTTGACCGCGAGCTCCGAGCGGACCGGCGAGACGAGCTCGCCGTTGGCGACCACCCGGCCGCCGGCCGCGGTGTCCGGCTGCTGGGCCGCGGCGCTGGCAGGAGCCGCTTCCGGTCCTTTTCCGGCGGAAGGCTCCTTGGCGACGCCGGCCACGTCGCGGACGTCCTCCGGCAGCGGCGGAGCCGCGGTGGTGGACGTGGCCGCGCCGGGCTCCGGCTTCGCCGCATCCGCGTCGTCGGACCCGCCGCACCCGAAGGCGGCGAGCCCCGCCGCGGCCAGCAACAGAACGAGAATCGAAGACAGAACCTGACGCTTCATTGCACACCCTCCGAGGGGATCGTTTTCTTGAGCAGACCGGCGGCGGCCCATGCGCGGAGCTCGGCGAGGTTGCGGTCGAGCTCACCTGTCGTCACGGCGCGGCGGGCCTCCGCCAGGGACGTCTCGGCGGACTCGATCTCGAGCGAGGTCAGCTCCTGCGCCCGGTACAGCTCGGTCGCCTGGGAGTACTCCGCCTCGGCCGCCGTGAGCTGCTCCCTGGCGAGCTGCAGGCTGGCGCCGGCGGTCTCCAGATCGACCAGGGCCTGGCGGACGTCCTCGCGCACCTGTTGCTTGACCTCCTGGACGCGCAGCTCCGCCTGGCGTTGGCGCTCCTGGGCGATGGCGATCCTGCCCTTGATCTCGCCGCTCGAGTAGATGGGCACAGCCACGCGCAGCGAAAGCTGCCCGTACTGGTCGGTCGGGAACGCCGCCCGCTGCTTGATCCAGGCGCCGTCCGCGGTGACCACCGGCAGGTAGGCGCCCTTCTGCTTGGCCACCTCCAGCCGGGCGATCTCCTGGTTGGCCAGCGCCTGCGCCAGCTCGGGGCGGTTGGCTTCCGCCTCCGCCACCAGGGCCGCCTCGCCGGGGAGCGTAGGCAGGAACTCGCCGGGCGCGACCACCTCGATAGGACCATCTACGGCGAGAGCCAGGCGGAGGTTGCCCACCGCGGCCTCGCGGGCCTGGCGGGCGGCGGCGATGCGGCGCTCGGCGCCTTTGGTGTCGGCGTCGGCGCGCAGCACGTCCACCCGGGTCGTCTCGCCGGCCTCGAAGAAGATCTGCGCCTGGTCGCGCCGGCGGCGGGCCAGATCCAGATTGCGCTGCTCGACCGCCAGCAGCTCCTCGGCCTGCACCGCGGCAAGATAGTTCGAGGCCACGTTCAGGATCACCAGCTCCTCGGTCCCGGTAACCCCGTGGCGGGCGATGTCGACGCTCAAGCGGGCCTGGTTGATCGCCTTGCGTTCGCGGTTGCCGGCGTAGACCGGCTGCGAGAGCGTGAGGCGGTAGCTCCAGTCGTTCTCCGCGAGGAGCGTCCGCGCGTCCTCCCCCTCGCCGAAAGTGACCGCCTTGTCGTTGCGGGTGAAGTTTCCCTGGAAGCCGATCCGCGGCAGGACGCCCGAGAAGATGACGCCCTCCTGAGACTTGAGCGCGTTGACCTCGAGCCGTGCGACGCCGAGGGCGGTGTTGTCGGTGAGCGCCCGCCGGAGGGCCTCCTGCAGAGTGAGGCGCAGCGGTGCGGGCGCGGGAGATTGCACAGGCGCTGGCGGTGCCGGCTCCTGCGCGAGCGCGGGAGTGGCGGCCGTCAGGGCCAGGAACAACAAAGATCTGGCATTCACGCAGGCTCTCCTTGAGGATCGGGTCCCGCGGTGGCGGGAGCCCTCAAACCGGACGCCATGAACGTGACCAGATAACGGAGCATCTCGTCCGGACCGCTGTCGCACAGCTCTTCCGAGAAGCGCGCGAGCATCTTGCGGCACGACACCGTGTGTCCCATGCCGCCGGCCAGGAAGTGGAACCGCCACATCAGCTCCTTGTCGGAGAGATGCGGGAGGAGCTGGCGCAGAGCGCCCAGGAAGCGGTCCGCGGTCGGCTTGAGCTCCTGGATCAGCATCGCACGCACCTCCTCGCTGGGCTCCGTGAACACCCGCCCCATCAGCTGGGCGAACTCCTGTGCCCCGCCGGGGGTCTCGCGCATCCGCCGGATCAGGGGAGCGACGAAGGCGTCGATCACCTGCTCGATCGCCAGCCCCTCGCCCGAGAGGTCGCAGGCCGCGAGCAGGTGGAACCGCTCGTCCTCCAGAGGCCGGAGGCGGCGTGAGAAGACAGCCCGCACCAGTCCTTCCTTAGATCCGAAATGATAGTGTACCGCGGCGAGGTTGGCGCCGGCCTGTTGGGTGATCATCCGCAGCGACGACGCCTGGATGCCGTGCTCCGAGAACAGCTTCTCGGCCGCGTCCAGGAGCGCCTCCCGGGTGTCGACGTGATGCTCGGTTCGTGTCTCCGTCTCGGTCATGATTCAAACGTCCGTTTCAAACGAACGTTTGAATCGTACCCATCCCCTCGCCCGGCTGTCAAGCCCCAAAAACGAACCGACCCGGCTGATAGACTCACCCGCCTTGGAGGAGGGGGAGAATGCACGACGGAAAGGTCCACGTCATCGCCATCTTCGTGGCCGCGGCCGGCAAGGAGCAGGAGCTGGAGGGGCTCCTGGAGACCCTGGTGGAGCCGACGCGGCGGGAGGCGGGCTGCCTGCGCTACGACCTGCTGCGGGGGACGCCGGGAGAGTCGGGAGACTTCGTCTTCGTCGAGGAGTGGGAGAGCGTCGACACGCTGGACGCCCACTCCCAGTCGCCCCACCTCAAATCCGTGCAGGGTAAGGTGGGACCCCTCCTGGGCGCGCCCGCGAACGTGGCGCGGTACCGGCAGATCCGATAGAGCCGTATGACCTCTATCGAAGGCGGGCTCAAGCAGGATCGCGGCCGCCGGTACGTCCTCTGCGGCTGACTCGGGAGCGGGGCCGTTTGGGAGCGGCCGGAGGAGGGGAAGAAGCGCCGGACAGATTCATCTCGAGTTGTAGCTTTTGGATCAGCTCCGCCTGCGCTGCGTGAATGATCTCTTTGATCAATGCCGCCAGCTTGTTGACGTGCTCATTGATCGAGCCGCCTGTGGCCGCCTCCGAAGTCGCGGAATCGGGCTTGTCCGACTGCCCGGTGTCTCGCGAGCCGAGCAGTGCCCGCTCGATTTTTTGGAGCTCTTGGAGAGTCGACCTGGACCAGTGCAGAACCAGGTCCTCGGCATTCCTGCCGAGGGCTCTGCACACTTGAACAATCTCCTCGCCATCGATTTTTCGCTCGCCTCGCTCGATGCTGCCGACGACTTTTCGTGACAGCCCCGCGTCTTTGCCGAGCTTTGCTTGAGTCTTATTACATTCGATCCGCCAGTCCTTGAGAATGGTTCCCAGAGCTTTTGCGTTCATCGCCGCCCATGTTAGGGCCGCGTGATTCAGCCGTCAAAGACGCATTGACGGCACGAATGGCTGGCGAAAACAGATCTGTGGCAGGATTTCGGGACATTGACCCTGGAATACCGGAGAAGTCTGCTACTCAACGTCCCGGATTCGCGGCCACCTTGTTCTCGGGAACACAAAGTTGAGGCAGTGCATGCCGACTTGTGATGAATGCGGTACGTGCGCCCTGGCTGGTGGTTTTTGGAGGTCGTGATGTCGCCGGGATCGGGGCGGCGAGGCAACACGGATGGGACAGGTCATGGTCCGCGCCCTCGGCGCCGGGACTCGCGAGAGACGAGGTGAGCTGCCGGCCCTGGGGTGACGGAGTTGTATACTGGCTTCGCATCCTTCTCCGGCTCTGACGTGAGCGAGAAGCCGCCACTGCCGGAGAGGGAAGTCGTCTAGAATCTATGCGCCCCGACGCAGGCGGTCGAGCTCGGCCTGCAAGCGGGAGACCTCTGCTTCGGCCGCCTCTCGGGCCTCCGCCGCACGCTCGGCCTTTTCCTGGGCGGCGCGAGCCTGCATCTCGGTGACGAGAAGCCGATCTGCTGTCTCCTCCAGATTCAGCAGCCGCTCTCCGCCGGGGTCGCCTGCTTGTCGCGAATGCCACGGATGACCGAGACGTCCGGTCCGGGAGCTGGCAGCTCGGGGTCCAGGAAGTGCTTCAGATCACTGGTCACCTTCACATCCGGAGTTGACCGGAAGTGATGCTTCAAAAGCCCGAAGAGCTCGTGCGCCGTCTCATAGTGCCGCGTCCCCTGCATCCATTGATCCCCGACTTGCGGATTGAGAAAAAGCTCCGGTGTCAGCGGAAGCTCCACCTGCTCCAACCGTCCGTCGGGGCGCTCGACCCAACGCAGGAGGGTGATTCCAGGCTCCGCGTCTGGAACCATGTGCCCTCCGCGGGCCGTCGGCGTCTTCCTGGCAGGCTCGGCCATGCCCCGAGTATAGGAAAGTCTCCCGAGATCCGTCAAAGATATCGTGTGGGGACGACGGAGGGAAGGGCCGGGTTGCGGGTGGCGGGTGAGGTGGTTCCGGGCTCCGGTGGTGTCCGAAAACTTCGCTGGAAGCGAGCGGACACAGGGAAGCGCGGCGGCTTGCGCGTGATTTACTTTGTGCGCTACCAGCCTGGTGAATTGTGGTTGCTGACACTGTATGCCAAGGCCAGGCAGAAGAATATACCTGGGCACATTCTGCGGCAACTGAAGGAGGTCTTCGAACATGAGTAAAAAGCTCACCGGGCGCGCTCTGGCCGACTTTGAGGCGGGACGCGACATCTGGCAGGAGGTTCTGGACGGCGTGCGCGAGATCAAGGCCGGCGGTGGCCGGCTGGTCGAGGCGGAACCGCCTTCTCCCATCGCGAGGGCACGCATGAACGCGGGACTCACGCAAGTGCAGTTTGCTGCGTTGCTCGGGGTCTCGAAGCGCACGCTGGAACAGTGGGAACAGGGCCGCCGCGAGCCTAGCGGAGCGGCGAAGACACTGATCAAAGTGGCCGAATTGCATCCCGAGGTGCTGCGCGAAATCGCGGCATGACCCCTTCGCGCCGGCCGAGACGCACGCCGCATCGGCGCCGCTTGTCTGTGCGACCCCCTGTTGACCGGAGCCCCGGTGGAAGCGGCGAGGATCGGGACGGCAATGCCCCGTCTTGGCCGCCTTCAGAAGCGCTCCAGAACCAGGGCTCCGTCCCTCCACCGGCATTACCCCGGCTTCGTCGATACAATGGGCCCCTCCGACTTCCACATGGCCCGAGGCTGACCATTTCAGATCACCCCGGTTGGTGGCCGCGACCCACCACCTCTGTGGATCTCACACGTTGCCTCGAAGACCTTGTCTGCGCATGCTGACCCCACTACCCCGGCTGGAGAGGACAGGTTCTTCGGTCGG
>DASPXX010000296.1:0-41451 GCA_035637095.1 Thermoanaerobaculia bacterium | reverse complement strand
CGATCTGCGCCGCGGCGGCGCCGAGCACCAGGGCTGCTGCGACGCCCCGGCCGTCGGCGATGCCGCCCGCGGCCAGGACTGGGACCCGCACGGCGCTCGCGACCTGGGGGATGAGCGACAGCGTCCCGGTGAGCGATTGCTCCGCGGGACGGAGGAAGCTCCCGCGGTGCCCTCCAGCCTCGAATCCGGAGGCGCACACGAGGTCGACGCCGCTCGCTTCCAGGGCTTCCGCCTCTTCGACCGTGGTCGCGGTGCCGATCAGCGCGATCCCCCGCCGGCGCACTTCCGCCACCATCGGCTCGGGCAACAATCCGAAGACGAAGCTGAAGACCGCCGGCCGTGCCTCGAGCACGGCTTCGAGCTGCTTCTCGAAATCCTGGACGGTGGGCGCCGGGGCTTCTGCGAAGGGCGGCAGCCCGAGCTCGTCCCGGTACGGCTGGAGACGCGCCAGGGCCCGGGCGGCGTCGGATGCGGCCAGGCTCCCGCCATCCTCCCGCTCACGGGGGATCCAGAGATTGAGAGCGAACGGCTCAGCAGTCAGACGCCGGATGTCGGCCGCGGCGCGCACGATCGCTTCGGGCTCCATGTGATAGCAGCCGAGCGATCCCAGCCCGCCCGCGCCCGAGACCGCCGCCACCAGCTCGGGAGTCGACGCGCCGCCCCCCATCGGCCCCTGCACGATCGGGTAGCGGCAGCCGAACCGCTCGGTGAACCGGGTGGATGTCCACATCAGAAAGCTCCTTTCGGCGTCAAGTGTAACGTCCCGGCTCGGACTGTAACCTTCCTCCGTTCAGGACGTACAATCGCGAACCTTGGGCTTCGCCAAAGAAAGGAAGTCCTTTGCGAGAGAGTCTGGAGCACAAGAGCGCAGCTGTTGCCGGAGCGCTGATCCTGTTCGCCGCGCTGAGCCCGTTCTTCGCCGCGTGCGGCCAGCAGCCGAAGACGATCGGTGTCGACAATCGGGGTCCGGACACGCCGGCGGCGCTCTCGGCCTACGCCGAGGAGCTCGCAGGCGAGGATCAGTTCTCCGGCGCCGTGCTCGTGGCGCGTCACGGGAAGGTTCTGCTCCAGAAAGCCTGGGGCCTCGCGAACCGGGAGGCCGGCACTCCCAACACGCCCGACACGAAGTTCCGCATCGGCTCGATGAACAAGATGTTCACCGCGGTCGCGACGCTGCAGCTCGTCGAGGCGGGCAAGCTCGCGCTGGACGACCCGATCGGCAAGCATCTTCCCGGCTATCCGAACCGGGAGGCGGCCGCGAAGGTCACCGTGCGGCACCTGCTCACGCATACCGGAGGCACCGGCGACATTTTCGGTCTGGAGTTCGAGCGGAACCGACTGGCGCTGCGCGAGCACAGCGATTATGTGAAGCTCTTTGGCTCGCGCGGGCTCACGCACGAGCCGGGCGCGCGGCAGGAGTACTCGAACTATGGCTTCGTCCTGCTCGGCGCGATCATCGAAAAGGTGAGCGGTGTCTCGTATTACGAGTACGTGCGCAGCAAGGTTTTCCGGCCGGCCGGCATGACGTCGACCGATTCCCTGCCGGAAACCGAGGACGTGCCGGGCCGTGCCGTCGGATACATGAGGTCCGGTTCTGCGTGGGTGCCGAACACCGAAACCCTCCCCTGGAGGGGCACGTCGGCAGGCGGCGGCTACTCGACGGTCGGCGATCTCCTGCGCTTCGCGCAGGCGCTGGAGTCGGGAAAGCTGATCTCGCAGGCGATGCTCGCCGAAGCGACCCGCCCGCAACGGGAGCATTACGGATATGGCTTCATGGTGCAGGGAGAAGGGCCGTCGCGGGGCTAC
Source organism: Thermoanaerobaculia bacterium (assembly GCA_035637095.1). Lineage (GTDB taxonomy): Bacteria > Acidobacteriota > Thermoanaerobaculia > Multivoradales > UBA5704 > UBA5704. The sequence goes on along the minus strand of DASPXX010000296.1, from coordinate 39,645 downwards.
GGTCACGACGGCGGAGCACCCGGGATGAACGGCGCGCTCCGGGTCTTTCCGCAGCGCGGCTACGTGGTGGTCAGCCTCAGCAATCTGGATCCGCCGGCAGCTTCCCGCCTCGTGGACTTCTTCACGTTCCGGATGCCGGACTAGCCTCGTCCAGGCCTTCCAATAAGGTCGGGCCTTCGGCCCACTGTCTTGATATGCCGGCGAGACGCCAGCGGTCCCAGGGGGCGCGCGCCGGAGACGCGGCCGGCGGCCTGGCGCTCGATCACGCCGGGAAGATCGCGCTCGAACGGGCGCTGGCGTAGGCTGTCCCGCCCCTCGGACAGATCCTCCTCGGAGGACTCTGCATCCGGGGGGCCGATTCCGGCAGAAGGGACACCGGCGCAATGACCGGGGGAAGCGTTCCCCTCGAAGGGAGAGGGGTGTACCTCGAAGGGAGAGGCCTGTACCTCGAAGGGAGAGGCCTGTACCTCGAAGGGAGAGGCACTGTACCTCGAAGGGGGAGACCGGTACCTGGCAGGGGGAGGCCGGTACCTCGAAGGGGGACGGCCTGTACCTCGAAGGGGGAGACCAGTACCTGGCAGGGGGAGGCCGGTACCTCGAAGGGAGACGGCCTGTACCTCGAAGGGGGAGGCCTGTACCTGGCAGGGGGAGAGGTCGCCCTGACGTTTTCGCCGTCCCCCCCGGATTTCCCGCGGCCGGATTGCCATCGCCAGCAAGCCCCCGAAGGGGGCGACCAGGGTCCCGTCAAAGTTATCGTAGCGGGTGCCTCCGCCCGCCCACCCTCACCCCCCGTCCCCCTCTCCCACCCGCACTCACGCCCACCCGGGAGAGGGGGCGCCACCGCCCAAGACGTTGCAAAAGCGAGCGTTGGGGGTTCCCCCTCTCCCGGGGGATGGGAGTGCGGGTGGGAGAGGGGGCCAGGGGGTGAGGGTCTTTGGGTGGGGGAAAACTCCGCCTCCGACCGACTCTGACGGGGCCCTGAGGGGGCGACAGCGGTCGCAATCCCACCGTACAGATCAGGGCAGTTCCAAGCGGGAATGTCTACATCGAGTCTGGGAGTTGTCACAGCCACGAAAGTCGCAATCCCACCGTACAGATCAGGGCAGTTCCAAGTACGTGGTCTCGAAGCCGGCGAGCGACGAGTGCATCGTCGCAATCCCACCGTACAGATCAGGGCAGTTCCAAGCATGAAGACGCTGGAGAGCCGGGTGAATGGCAAGATCAAGAAGTCGCAATCCCACCGTACAGATCAGGGCAGTTCCAAGAGCGGCCGTTCCAAGCCTCTGAGCCTACAGCCACTTAAGGGGGCTGTTTTTACGACCTGCCATGCAGGGCGTTTGTGCTGCTCGTTTTCCACGGCCTTCCGGACCACCTCCTTTCTCGCAAGCCTTGGAAGGTCAGGCACTTCCCGGTTTTTTACGATCTCCCCGCCAAAATGGCATTTTGGGCCTGGCATGCCTTTTGTCTGGCATGGTTCTTTCCCGGTGCCCTTACCAGCGCGGGGGCCGGTTTCTCCCCCTCTATCTAATAAGGACACGGGTGGCCGGGAAAATGTTGGACGGCTCCTTCGCTCACGGCCGGGTCTGGCCGCAGGCGCAGGTGCCGGTGAAGACGGAGTTGCCCGGGACCGTCCGGTTCTGGGTGAAGCAGAAGTCGGTCAGGGGGCCGGCTCCCTTGTAGGTGGGGACCGGGGGCGAGGTCCGCTTGACCTCCTGGAACGTGACGTCGAGCGTGCCGTCGGGATGGACCGCCACGAGCGCCCAGCCGTAGCGGATGGGATCGCCTTCCTGCTGCAGGTATTGCTGCGCGCCGGCCGTGCCCACGACCCAGCCGGGGAGGACCTGTCCCGTGTGCTCCGGCTGGCCGTCGAAGAGGTCGGTCACGAAGAGGTGGGAGTGGCTCGCGAGGACGTAGACGTGCTTGCCGCCCATCGCCTGGGCCCGGAAGAGGAGGTCGTAGGCCCGCTCGCCCGAGCAGAGCCCCTGGCAGGAGGCGTCCATGGCGTGCCCGCGCTGCTTGCTGTAGGGGAGGGCCTCGTGCATGCCGGCGACGATCGTCTTGATCGAGGGGTCCTTGGCGTCGTTGTCGAGGACCGTCTGGAGCCAGCCGAGCTGGGCGGCCGAGAAGCTCGCGGAGTCGGCGTTGTCGAGAGAGATGAAGTCGACGCCGTTCTGGACGAAGTGGTAGTAGGTGTCCCCCTCGGTCGTGTAGAAGGGCGGCTTCAGCGCCGACTCCCGGATGCGCTGCAGGTGGATGGGCGCGCTGGTCAGCCACTTCTGGAACGTGCGCCGGAAGTCGTCGCGGGTGCGGCCGGCTCCGAGCTCGTGGTTGCCGATGCCGAGGAAGACCGGCGTCTTGCCGAACGGGTCGATCTGGCGATCGAGGAAGTCTTCCCAGGCGTCGTTGAGGTAGCGGCTCATGTCGTTCATCCCGAGGCCGTCCTCCGGGCGGGTCGCGCAGTCCCAGTCGGGGTGGTCGCGCTTGACCATGTCGCAGTCGGGGCCGAACATGCGCCGGAAGTCCCCCAGGTGCCAGTAGAACGCGGCCGGCGTGGTCGCCCGGCGGGACTCGATGTCGCGCGCGATCTTGGGCATGATGAGGTCGCCGCAGTCGCGCGAGTCGCCCGAGACGGCGAAGTACCAGGTGCCCGCCGGTGGAGGCTCCTGGCCGCGCGCGGGTCCGGCGGCGAAGGGCAACGCAAGAACCAGGAGGAGAGCGGGAGACAGCTTGGACATGACGCTCCTTTCCACCGAGAAGGCTGTGCGGGCACGGGCTCAGGAGCCGGTCCGGTCGAGCTCGAAGACGTCCGCGAGCAGCTCGTAGGAGCGCAGCCTTTCGGGATGGCTGTGAATCAGGAAGCTTATCATCACCTCGTCGGCGCCGGTCTCGGCGGGGCGGCCCCAGCCACCACAGGATCCCGTCAAAGTCATCGTAGCGGGGGCCCTCCGCCCGCCCGACCTCACCCCCTGGCCCCCTCTCCCATCGCCCCCCCGCCAACCGGGAGAGGGGGAACCCCCTTCCCCCGCATTTTCAAGCCTTTGGGTGGTGGCGCCCCCTCTCCCGGGGGGAAGGAGGGGCGATGGGAGAGGGGGTCGGGGGGTGAGGTCGGGCGGGCGGAGGCCCCCGCTACGATGACTTTGACGGGACCGTGCGGGTGACACCCGCAGGTTTGCCCTTCCGCCCATCCCCTGCTACAATCCCCCTTCTTTGTGCCGGCCCCGTTCGGTGGGGCGGTGGAGTCTGTCTCCCTGAGAACCTCGGAGGTTTGGAAACATGTTGAAGATTCGGCTGCGCCGCATGGGCGCCCGGAACAACCCCTTCTACCGCGTGGTCGTGTCGGACTCGCGCAATACGCCGACCGCGTCGGCGCTCGAAGAGATCGGCTACTACGACGTCACCAAGAACCCGGCCCGGGTGAACATCGACACCGCGCGCGCCGAGCACTGGATCAGCCGCGGCGCCCAGGTTTCGCCGACGGTCAAGAAGCTCTTGAGCCAGGTGAAGAAGAGTGCCTGAGATGGTCGAAGACTTCGAGGAGCTGGTGCGTCTGCTGGTCGACCAGCCCGACGAAGTGGAGGTCACCGAGATCCCGAGCAAGCGGGGCGGTGGCATCCTGGAGCTGAAGGTCGCGCCCGACGATCTGGGGAAGGTGATCGGCCGGCAGGGGCGGACCGCGCGCGCCCTGCGCACCCTGCTGGAGACCCACGAGGACCGGCGAGGCGTGCGCTATGAGCTCGAAATCCTCGAGGACTGAGAGCCGCGCCGACCTCCCCGAGCGGGTGACGGTCGGCCGCGTGCTCCGGCCGCACGGCGTGCGCGGCGAGGTGGTCGTGGCCGCGCTCACGGACGTCCCCGGGCGTTTCGCTCCAGGAACCACGCTCCTCCTGGCCCGCGAGGAAGGGGGGCCGGCCGAGCCGGTCGAGGTGGCTTTTGAGCGTCCGCACAAGTCGGGCGTCGTCGTCCGCTTCGCCGGGGTCGAGGACCGCGACCGGGCCGAGGAGCTGCGCGGGGCCTGGCTCGAGGTCGAGCGCTCCGAGGTCCCCGCGGCGCCTCCCGGGACCTACTACCACTATGAGCTGCTGGGCTGCCGCTGCTTCGACGGCGCGCGGGAGCTCGGCGAGGTGGTGGACCTGATCGAGGACGGCGGCGGGCTGCTCCTGATCGTCGCGGACGGCGCGCGGCGGGTGCCGGTGCCGTTCGTGGCGAGCTTCCTGCGGGAGGTCGACGTGGCCGCCGGGCGCATCGAGCTCGCGCTGCCGCCGGGACTGGTGGAAGTATGCGCGTCCAGGTCCTGACGATCTTTCCGGAGCTGTTTGCGCCGTTTCTCGCCACCAGCCTGGTGGGCCGGGCGATCGAGAAGGGGATCCTGGACGTCCAGGTCCACGATCTCCGCGACTTTACGGAGGACCGCCACCGGAGCGTCGACGACGAGCCGTACGGCGGCGGCGGCGGGATGGTGATGACCGCGCCTCCGTGGCTGCGCGCGGTGCGGGCGCTCTCCGGCGCCTGGCGCCCCTGGAGGATATTGATGTCGCCCCAGGGCGCGCGGCTCGACGACGCGAAGGTGCGCGAGCTGGCCGGCCGCGGCGATCTGCTCCTGCTCTGCGGGCGCTACGAGGGGATCGACGAGCGGGTGCGGATGACGGTGGTGGACGAGGAGGTCTCGATCGGCGACTATGTCCTGTCCGGGGGCGAGCTCCCGGCGATGGTCTTGATCGAGGCGCTGTCGCGCCAGATCCCGGGCGTGGTCCAGCTCGCCGATTCGGTGGAGCAGGACAGCTTCCGGAATGGCCTGCTCGATCACCCGCACTACACGCGGCCGCCGGTGGTCGAGGGGCTCGCGGTCCCGGAGGTGCTCCTCTCGGGGAACCATGCGGCGATCCGCCGCTGGCGCGACCTCGAGGCGCTGCGGGCGACGCGGGAGAAGCGGCCGGACCTGCTGGAGGAAGAACCCTCACCCCCGGCCCCTCTCCCGCAAGCGGGAGAGGGGTGTGGGTAAGGGGGCTCAGAGACCTGCGGGAGGGGGAGACCAACCTGCTCCCCTCGCCCGCTTGCGGGAGAGGGGCCGGGGGTGAGGGTTTTCCCGGATGAGTTGCGCGGCGATGCTGAAATAGAAATAATGACGGAAAACGTCCCCAGGCGGGCTCCGTCGGGTTTGACGAGGTGAGAGCCATGAACGTGTTGGATCAGGTCGAGAACACCTATCTCCGCAGTGGAATGCCCGACTTCCAGTCGGGGGACACGGTGCGTGTGCACGTGAAGGTGAAAGAAGGCGACAAGGAGCGCATCCAGATGTTCCAGGGTGTGGTGATCGGCCGCCGGGGCGGCGGCACGCGCGAGACCTTCACGGTGCGCAAGATCTCGGGCAGCGTCGGCGTCGAGCGGATCTTCCCGATGTGCTCGCCCACGGTCGACAAGATCGAGGTCGTGCGGCGCGGCAAGGTGCGGCGCGCCAAGCTCTACTATCTCCGCGGTCTGCGCGGCAAGGCGGCGCGCATCGAGGAGCGGCGGGACGAGCCCCGCGCCTGACGGAACAGCGGCCGCGGGACAGACGAAAGGAGTCGCGGTGCCCAGGGCGGCGTCGCCGGCAGCCCCGGCGTTGATGGACCTTTTTGCCGAGGCCTATCGCCTCCGCCTGCTGCGGGGGGTGGAGGATCTGCTCGCGCGCAGCGGCTTCTGCCGCATCGCCGGCGTCGACGAGGCCGGGCGCGGCTCGCTGGCCGGCCCGGTGGTGGCCGCGGCGGTGATCGTCGATCCCCGCTCCGCCGTCCCCGGAGTCGACGACAGCAAGTGTCTGGACGCCGCCTGCCGCGAGCGTCTGTCCGTTGCGATCCGCAGGAGCGCCGTGGCCTGGGCCGTGGTGCCGGTCCCGCCGGACGTGATCGACCGCATCAACATCCTGGAAGCGACCCGGCAGGCCATGCGCCAGTCGCTCGCCCGGCTCTCTCCGTCCCCCGACGTCGCCGTGATCGACGCCGTGGCCCTCGCCGGGCTCGGCATTCCTTTCCTTCCGCTGATCCGCGGTGACTCCGTCAGCTATGCGGTGGCCTGCGCCTCGATCCTCGCCAAGGTGGAACGCGACCGCATGATGGTCGAGCTCGACGGGCGGTATCCCCAGTACGGCTTCGCCACCCACAAGGGCTATTCGGTCCCGGAGCACCTGCGCGCGCTCGAGACCTATGGCCCCTGCCCGGAGCACCGCCTGACCTATGGGCCGGTCCTGCCGCGGGAGGCCCGCTGCTGATGGCCGCCACCCGCGAGCAGGTCGTCCAGGCGGCCGAGAAGTACGTCGCGCGCGGCAAGATCGAGCCGGCGATCCGCGAGTACAGGAAGCTCCTGGCCGACAATCCGAACGACATCAACACGCTGAACCGGATCGGCGACCTCTATGCGCGCATCCAGCGCATCGACGAGGCGGTCGACTTTTTCACGCAGATCGCGGAGCAGTACACGGCCGAAGGCTTCTTCGTCAAGGCGATCGCGATCTACAAGAAGATCATCAAGCTCGACCCGACGCGGCTGGAGGTCTACGAGCAGCTCGCCGAGCTTTACCACAAGCAGGGGCTGGTCAACGAGGCGCGCACCCAGTACCAGGTCCTCGCCGACTACTACGCCAAGCACCAGAACGCGGCTTCGGCGATCGCCATCTACCAGAAGATGACGCTGCTCGAGCCGGAGAACCCGACGTACCACGTCAAGCTGGCCGAGATCTATCACCAGCAGCAGCTGGTCGAAAAGGCGATGGGGGAGTACCGCATCATCGCCGAGCTGATGATCCAGCACGGCCGGCCGCACGAGGCGGCGCAGGTCTACGAGCGCGCTCTCGACATCGACAGCCAGAACCTCTCGTTCATCGAGGACGCCGCCTGGAAGCTCCGCCAGGCCGACTATGTCGAGGGCGCGGTCCACTTCCTCTCGGTCGCCGCCGAGCGCAACCCCCGGGCCGAGCAGATCGCCCGCAAGCTCCGCGAGGCGGCAGGCCGCGAGGCCGCTCCCGCGGCGGCGGCGCCCGCGCCCCACTTCGCGAGCGAGCTCGAAGTCGAGGCCGAGATGGACCTGATGGCCGAGCCGGAAGCGGCCTCCCCCAGCTTCGGGGCCATCCTCGGCGACGACGGTTTCGCCTTCGACCTCGGAGGCGAAGACGACCTGGCGCGCGCCATGGCCGAGGCGGAGGCCGCCGTCGGCGGCGCTCCGGCTCCGGCGGTCTCGGAGCCCGAGAGCGACGAGATCGAGCTCGATCTGGACGGCGTGTTCGAGCTCGAGCTGCCGGATCTCGAGGAGGAGGAGCCGCCCAGCCTGGTGAGGCCGCCGGCGGACATGCTCGGCGCACCGGCGCGCCCGGCCTGGTCTCAGGAGACGGTCCCGGCCGAGCCGGCCGGCGAGATCGAGCTGGAATTGGAGCTGGACGATCCGTTCGCCAGCTTCGAAACCGCGGCCGGATGGACGGAGGAGCCGCCGCCCTGGCTCACCGGCCAGGCAGCTTCTCCGGCCGAGGTGGACGAAGAGCCCACGTTCGCGGCGGCAGCCCCCGCTTTCGAGATCGAGGAGGCGCCCGCGCCGCCGGCTCCGGAGCCCGACGATCTCGACCTGGTCACCGAGGCCGAGGTGCTCGCCAAGTACGGTCTGGAAGAGAAGGCCGTGGAGCGTCTCAACGAGGCGCTCCGGCTGCGGCCGGACCATCTCCATGCCTTTGCTCCGCTGATCCAGATCCACCTCGACAAGGGGCGCCATACCACCGTGGTCGACCTGGCCAACCGGATGTCCGCGCTGGCCGCGCGCAAAGACCGGCGCGAGGTCTGGCTGAAGGTGCGGAAGAAGCTGGCCGATGCCGGGTATCGACTCGACGGAGACCGGGTGGTTACGGCTCCGGCGCGCCCGAGCGGCCGGGCGGCCGAGAAGGTGGACGACCTGCTGAAGGGCATCCTCGGGCCGTCTCCCAGGCGTGCTCCGGCCCGGCCTCCCGCGGTGGCCGCGGCTCCGCCGGCCGCACCCGTTCCGGCGATTCCCGAGCCGGTCCTGCCCGAGCCGAGTCTCTCGGAGCCGCTGTTGAGCGAGCCGGAGCTGCTGTTCAGCGAGCCGCCGGTCCTGGCCTCGGAGCCGCTGCCGGCTCCTCCTCCTCCGGCCCCGTCGCGCAGCGTCTTCGATCCGTTGCAGATCGGAGAGCTGGTGGAGAGCGAGGCCGAAGACTGGTCCGCTCTCGACGTTCCGGTGCCCTCCCCGCCGGAGCCGCCGCAATCCGTTTCGCCGCTCTCCTCCATGCTGGACGACACCGGCAGCATGAGCTGGCTCGACGAGGCGGACCGGCACCGCGAGGAGAACCAGGGAGCCGCCGGCGAGATCTTCGAGGAGGAGGACGACTTCTTCGACCTGGCCGGCGAGCTGGTCGAAGAGCTGTCCCGCGAAGAGGTCTTTCAGCGCGATGGAGTGACGATCCAGTCGGAGCAGTCGCTGGAGGACATCGTCGAGGGGTTCAAGAAGGGGGTCGCCGAGCACCTCTCGCCGACCGACTACGACACCCACTTCAATCTCGGCATCGCCTACCGCGAGATGGGTCTCCTGGACGAGGCGATCGGCGAGTTCCAGCTCGCCGCCAAGGATCCCTCGCACCTCGTGCTCTGCTGCTCGATGCTGGGGCTGTGCTTCCTCGACAAGGGATTGCCCGAGCTGGCCATCAAGTGGTACCGCCGCGCCCTGGAAGCTCCGGGCCTCTCCGGGGAAGACCAGCTCGGGATGCTCTACGACCTCGGCAACGTCTACATGCAGATGGGCGACAACACGAGCGCCTACAGCACCTTCGCCGAGGTCTACGGAGTCGACGCGGGCTACCGCGACGTGGTGGCCAAGCTGGAGGAGCTGGGGCGGTAGGGGGGGCCCTCACCCCCGGCCCCTCTCCCGCAAGCGGGAGAGGGGTGTAGGTTAGTCAGTCCAAGACTTGCCCGAACCTCTCCCCAGGCTAACCCTCTCCCCTCGCCCGCTTGCGGGAGAGGGGCCGGGGGTGAGGTGAGGGCCTACAGCTCCAGCATCCCTTCCCCGATCCGCTCTTCCTTTTTCGCCTCGAAGCCCTGCTTCAGCCGTTCCAGAAAATCCGGCAGCTTCTCGTAGAGCCTCTTGGGCTCGCGCCGCGTTGCCTGGGCCAGCACGTAGTGGGTGAGGAGCGGCAGGGCGATCGTCGAGTCGACGTAGGCCACCACGGCGTCGGGGAGCTTCTCGGGATCGACCTTGCCCCAGGAGACGGCCTCGCCCGGGGTGGCTCCCGAGAGGCCTCCGGTGTCCGGCCGCGCGTCGGTGATTTGCAGGAAGTAGTCGTGCCCGGCTTCGGTGAGCCCCAGGACCTCCTGGATCTGCGGCTCGGTCTGCAGCAGGAAGTTCTTCGGGCTGCCGCCGCCGACGATCCAGCAGCCGCTCTTGCCTCCCCCCTCCTTGGCCTGCCAGACGATGGCCGCCGAGAGGTTGACGTCCGCGTTGACGTCGAACATGAGCTGCGAGCCTTCCAGGGAGAGCTCGGCCACGTTCATGCCGATCGAGCTGTCTCCGGGGGAGGAGGTGAAGATGGGGACCGCATGACGGAAGGCCGCGGCGATCAGCGAGGTACCGGTCAGTCCGAGCCGGTCCTCCACCGCCGCCACCCAGCGGCCCACCCGGTAGTGGAACTCGGCGGTCGACATCGGCTTCTGGAACTCCGGGAGGCGCAGGACCTTGCGGTAGAACTTGTCGGTCTCCAGCAGCACCTCGTAGTCGAACACGATGTCGTAGATCCGGACCACCCCCTCCTCGCGCAGCTGGACGTCGTTCCAGGCCGCGCTGCCGGCGTGGAGCTTCAAGCCGATCGCGTGGTGCGTGTCGTGGTAGAGGTTGGCGCCGGTCGAGATCATCCAGTCGATGTGACCCGCCTCGATGAGCGGCACCAGGCAGGACTTGCCGAAGCCTCCCGGAGTCAGCGCGCCCGACAGGCTCATGCCGACGGTCACGTCCGGAAGCAGCATCTTTTCGGCGAGCAGCCGGCAGGCTTCGCGCAGCCGTCCGGCGTTATAGGCAGTGAAGGTGTTCTGGATCACGTCCGGCAGGCTTTCCTTGCCGGTCAGCGGGGGAGGGCTGATCGCCTTGCCGGAGAGGTGGTGCTTCGGGGAATGCGCCATGAGTCGACATGATAGCCTGACCGCCATGAGCAAGACGACGATCACCGTGATCCCCGGCGACGGGATCGGGCCGGAGGTCAGCCGGGCCACCATGCGCGTCCTCGACGCCGCCGGGGCGGATCTCGACTACGAGATTCAGCAGGCCGGCGCCGCGGCCGTCGAGCAGTTCGGCAAACCGCTCCCCGATCACGTCCTGGAGTCGATCCGCCGCAACAAGGTGGCCTTGAAGGGTCCGATCGAGACCCAGGTGGGCAAGGGCTTTCGCTCGGTCAACGTGCAGCTCCGCCAGGAGCTCGACCTGTACGCCAACCTGCGTCCGTCCCGGTCGCTGCCGAGCATTCCCAGCCGCTTCGAGAACGTCGACATCGTCGTGGTCCGCGAGAACACCGAAGGCCTCTACAGTGGCCTGGAGCACGTGGTGATCCCCGGTGTGGTGGAGAGCCTGAAGATCATCACCGAGAAGGGGTCCACCCGCATCGCGAAATTCGCCTTCGACTATGCCCGCCGGCACGGCCGCAAGCGGGTCACGGCCGTGCACAAGGCCAACATCATGAAGCTCTCCGACGGCCTGTTCCTGGAGTGCTTCCGCAAGATGTCCAAGGAGTATCCGGACATCCAGGCGGAGGACAAGATCGTCGACAACATGTGCATGCAGCTCGTCATGCGGCCGGAGAAGTGGGACGTCCTGGTGCTGGAGAACCTGTACGGCGACATCGTCTCCGACCTCTGCGCCGGCCTGGTCGGGGGCCTGGGAGTGGTCCCTGGTGCCAATATCGGTGTCGAGGCCTCGATCTTCGAGGCGGTCCACGGCACGGCTCCGGACATCGCCGGCCAGGACCTGGCCAACCCGCTCGCCCTGATCCGTTCGGCAATCCTGATGCTCTACCACCTCGGCAAGGACGAGGTGGCCGAGCGCGTCCGCCGGGCGCTGCGCCAGGTGATCGTCGACCGGGGCATCCGCACCCGCGACCTGGGCGGCGAGGCGACCACGACGCAGTTCACCGACGCGATCGTCGCCGCCCTGGGCTTCCCTTGACATGAACTGCTGACCAATTTATAGTTCAGACATGAACGGATCAGCCCCAGCCCCGCTCGCCTTCCAGATGCTTGGGGCGGTGCACGAGATGGAGGCGCGGCTCGAGAGCGCGCTCTCTCAGGCGGGGCTGTCTCTGGCCAAGTTCGGCGTCCTCGCGAAGCTCGCCGAGGCCGGCGAGCCGCTGGCCCTCGGCTGCCTGGCCGACCGCTGCAGCTGCGTGCGCTCCAACATGACCCAGCTCGTCGACCGCCTGGAGGCCGACAAGCTGGTGGAGCGGGTGGATGACCCGAACGACCGGCGGTCGATCAAGGCGGTCCTCACCGGCACGGGGCGGAGCCGCTACGAGGAGGGGGTCCGGCTCCTCGACGAGGCCGAGCGCGAGGTCTTCGCCCGTCTGGCCGGCCCGGAACAGGCCACGCTCTCCCGGCTCCTCCGGACCTTGCAAAGAGACCAGTGAGCCCCTTTTTTTACCCTGATAGTTCACCTCTGCACGATCCATAGGACAACGGTTCAGCCCTGGTGGAGGAACAAAGCGATGTCTGAGACAAAGCAGTCCTTGACGCTCCTGACCCCCGCATTGCTCGGCCCCTACACGCTGCGCAACCGGGTGGTGATGGCTCCGATGACCCGCAACCGCGCGGGCGAGGGGCTGGTCCCCACGGAGACGATGGCGACCTACTACCGCCAGCGTGCCTCGGCGGGGCTCATCCTGACCGAAGCGACGCAGGTCTCGCCGCAGGGCATCGGGTACCCGAGCACGCCCGGGATCTACACCGACGCGCAGGTGGAAGGGTGGAAGCGGGTGACCGCGGCGGTGCACGAGCAGGGGGGCCGGATCTTCCTGCAGCTCTGGCATGTCGGCCGGATCTCGCACCCCTCGCTGCAGCCCGGCGGCGCCCTGCCGGTGGCTCCCTCGGCGATCGCGCCCGAGGGGATGGCCAAAACGTATGAGGGAGCCCAGCCCTTCGTGACGCCGCGCGCCCTGGAGCTGGACGAGATCCCGGGGGTGGTCGAGCAGTTTGCGGATGGTGCGCGCCGGGCGCTCGCGGCCGGCTTCGACGGCGTCGAGATCCACGGCGCCAACGGCTATCTGATCGACCAGTTCCTGCGCGACGGCTCGAATCACCGGACGGACGCCTACGGCGGCTCGATCGAGAACCGCGCGCGCTTCCTGCTGGAGGTCGCCGACGCGGTGACGGAGGTCTGGGGGGCGGACCGGGTCGGCGTACGTCTCTCGCCGTTGGGAGCCTTCAACAGCATGAGCGACTCGGATCCCGAAACGACCTTCGGCTACGCGGCCGAGGAGCTCGGCAAGCGAGGGATCGCCTACCTGCACCTGGCCATGCTCGGTGGAGCCGGGAATCCGGAGTCGCAGGAGCACCGGATGGCGGCTTTGCTCCACGAAAAGCTCGGTGGCGTGCTGATGCTCAACGGCGGCTACACCCGGGAGACCGGCGAGGCGATCGTGGCTTCGGGTCTGGCCGATCTCGTCTCCTTCGGGACCCTCTTCCTGGCGAACCCGGACCTGCCGGAGCGCTTCGCCGAGAGCGCGCCGCTCAACATGCCCGACCGCGCCACCTTCTACGGCGGCGATCACCGGGGGTACATCGACTACCCGGCGCGCCAGGCGGTGCCCGCGGCCTTATGATGAAGCTGGATGCGGTCCCAGCCGGGTCGCGGAAAGGATCCAGGTGATGAGCGCGGTGGTCGAGGTCAAAGAGGGTCTGGAAGGGGTCGTGGCCGCCACGACCCGTTTGAGCAGCGTGGATGGCGAGGCGGGTGTGCTGCTCCTCGCCGGTTTTCCGGTGGAGGAGGTGGCGCCGCGGGCCACGTTCGAGGAGATGACCTGGCTGCTGTGGCACGGCGAGCTTCCCAAGGCTGCCGATCTCACCGCGTTCACCCGGCGTCTGGCGGCCAAGCGGTCTCTCGCCCCGGCCACGCTCGACCTGCTCCGCTCCGCCGCAGCCCGGAAGGTCGGCGCGATGGATGCCCTGCGCATGGCGGCCGGGACCCTGAGCCTGGCGGAAGGCGCGGGCTCCGACCCTCGCGAAGACGCAGCGACGCTCGTGGCCGCGTTCCCCACCATCGTGGCCGCCTACTGGCGTCTGTTCCAGGGGCAGGAGCCTCTGGCACCCCGCGAGGATCTGGGGCACGCCGCCAGCTTCCTCCATCTCCTCTCCGGCGAGGAGCCCGATCCCGAGCGCGTGCGCGGCCTGGAGACCTACCTGAACACGGTCAGCGACCACGGCTTCAACGCCTCGACCTTTACCGCGCGGGTGATCGTCTCCACCCGCTCAGACCTGATTTCAGCGCTCACCGGCGCGGTCGGAGCCCTCAAAGGGCCGCTCCATGGCGGCGCGCCGGGTCCGGCTCTGGACATGGTGTTCGAGATCGGCTCGGCGGACCGGGCCGAGGAGGTCCTCCGCGCCAAGCTGGCCCGCGGCGACCGGCTCATGGGCTTCGGCCACCGCGTCTACCGCGTGCGCGATCCGCGGGCGGACGTCCTCGGAGCCGCCGCCGAGCGCTTCTACCGCCGGGCCGGAGACATGACCCTCTACGAGCTCGCCCGCTCGGTCGAGGCAACGGCCCTGCGGCTTCTGCGCGAACACAAGCCGGACCGCCGCCTCGACACGAACGTCGAGTTCTACACCGCCCTCCTGCTCCACGGCCTGGGCCTGCCGACCGAGCTCTTCACCCCCACCTTCGCCATCGGCCGCTCCGCCGGCTGGACGGCCCACTGCCTCGAGCAGCTCGACAAGGGCCGGCTGATCCGCCCGCAGTCGGAGTACGTCGGCGAGCGGAACCGGAAGTGGGTGGAGGTGGAGAGGCGGTGAAGAGGGCTCCGGACGTGCCGTCCTAAGAGACGCCAGCCGGTTGCGGAGATCACGCCATCGGGTGGCAAAGTCTCGCGACCTTGTCGTTCCGTCAGTTGACGTGATGAGCCGGTCTGCTTCTCAGCGGCAAAGTCTCGGGACTAACTCACCCGGTCGTCTCTCTTTGAGACCGGGTCGGCTCCTTTCCCGCCGGCCCAACGGGCCGGGAGACCTCAGCCCAGGGCTGAAGGCCGAAGGCCGATGCCCTGGGTCAACAGGCCCGCAGCCTTGCGGCCTAACAGGCCGCGAGAGCCCGGCTTGACAGATCGGCAGACCGGTGCTCGAGTCATCGGCGCCATGGCTCAATCCCTCTCCAAAATCTCCAAAATCTACGTTCATCTCATCTTCTCGACGAAGGACCGCGAGCGAACCCTGCCCGATGAGATCCGCCACGACCTCCATGCCTACATGGGCGGCACGCTCAACGGCCTCGGCTGCTCCCCGATCGAAATCAACACCGAGCCCGACCATGTGCACGCCCTGTTTCTCCTCGCACGGACCTCGGCGCTGAGCGACGGACGTTGTCGGCCACCTCAAGAAAAAGCTCGAACGACTGGCTTCGCAGCCGGGGTCCGCAGTTCGCGAGCTTCTTCTGGCAGGCGGGATTCGGTGCCTTCTCGGTGAGCCAATCGCAAGTCGAAGACGTTCGGGCCTACATCCGCAACCAACGCGAGCATCACCGAGTCAAGTCGTTTCAAGAGGAGCTCCGTGCGTTCCTCAAAGCCTATATGAGGTCGAGTTTGACGAGCGCTACGTGTGGGATTGAAAGCTCTCGCGGCCCTTCAGGCCGCATGACGATGGGGCCTGTGACCCAGGGCATCGGCCTTCGGCCTCGGCCCTGGGCTGGGCTCTCCCGGCCCGTTGGGCCGGATGGGCCAGCCACCCGCGTCATATACTTGCCGGGGCTCGATGGTCAGCTTCTTAGGCGGTCGGTTAGGCCTTATTTGAAACGGAGGGGCGGTCAGTGATGGGGGCGGACTTCGCAGATGAAATTCAGCAACGGCTTGAGAGGATGCGCAATGAAGCGCACCCGAGGCCTGTTTGGCCAGAGGGATGCTACGGCTCTGCAGCGGGGTGGCTTGTGTTCGTCGGTCCTAGCCCAGGCGGCGGTAGCAAGATTGCCCCGGCCCGAGAGCGCGTTGTCAGTGGGGGACATCCATTATGGAATCTGGATTTCACTGACCCGATGATGAATTGGAGCAATGGGTTTCGAGCGTCGATACGGTCCCTTGTAGAGATCATAGTTGGCATGTCCCGTGAACAAGACGCCTGGAAGGTGTTTACCGTCGTCAACTTCCACTGGCAATGACGCCTCCTTGACTCGTTGGGACTTCCCGGGTCATGCTTTTGGTATGAAGACGGCGATCTCCATCCCGGACACGATCTTTCGAGACGCAGAGCGGCTTGCGGAGCGGTTGAAGAAGTCGAGAAGCCAAATGTACAGCGAGGCCGTAGCCGAGTACGTGGCCCGCCACGATCCAGATTCTGTGACGGAACAGATCAATGCCGTCTGTGAACAGGTTGACACGCGGCCTGATCCCTTCGTGGCGGAAGCCGCGAGGCGAATCCTTGAAAACACCGAATGGTGATTTCTCAGGGCGACATCTGGTGGGCAGCCCTGCCGGAGCCTACCCTCCCGCCGGCCCGGCCTGCTCGGCCGGCTCCGTCCGCACAGGGGCATGCCGCCGGAATCGGCCGCGGATCTTCTCCCGCCAGCCGGCCATGGTCTCGTAGACGGTCGGGATGACCAGGAGCGTCAGGAGCGTCGAGGTGATCGTGCCCCCGATCACCGCCCGGCCCAAGGGGGCGCGGAAGTCTCCGCCTTCGCCATGCCCCAGAGCGACCGGAATCATGCCGGCGATCAAGGCCAGGGTGGTCATGATGATCGGCCGCAGGCGTACCCTTCCGGCTTCGATCAGCGCCTCGCGGAGCGGCATTCCCTCCTCGTGATTCCACTTGGCGAAGTCGATCAACAGGATCGCGTTCTTTGCCACGATGCCCATCAGCAGGATGACCCCGATCAGGCTCATCAGGTTGAGCGTGTCGCCGGTGATCAGAAGGATCAGTACGACGCCGACCAGCGAGAGCGGCAGGGAGAGGAGGATCGCCAGGGGATCGAGGAAGGAGCCGAACTGGACGACCAGGATGAGGTACATCAGGAGGACCGCCAGCGCCAGGGCGGCGAAGATCTTTCCGAAGACGTCCGCCTGGTCCTGCACCTGGCCTCCCTGCGACAGATGCACCCCGGCCGGGAGCTGCAGACGCGCGATCCTGCGGTTGACGTCGCGGGAGACCTCGGAGAGCGAGCGGCCCTCGGCGTTGGCGCCGACCGTCACCACCTCGTCGCGGTCGAGGTGCTCGATCTCGGCCGGACCGACCGATTGGCGGATGGTCGCGACCTGCCCGAGCGGGATGGTGACCGAAGCTGAGGGCGCCGTCGAAACCGGAGCCCCGGTGGATCCCGGCCCACCGGAGCCCGTTGTCCCACCGGTTCCCGAGGCTCCCGTCGAGGCCGCTCCGGCTCCTCCCACGACGAGCGGGAGCTGCTCCAGGTCGGTGATCCTCTCTCGGGCTTCGGGGGCGAGGCGGACGGTCACGTCCCGCGTCTGCCCTTGCGGGTCGACCCAGTCTCCCGCGTCGATGCCGGCGAAGGCGGGGCGCAGCGACTGCGCGATCTGTCCCATGGTCAGGCCGAGCGTGCCGGCGAGGCCGCGGTTGAGCTCGATGACCAGCTCCGGCTTCGGCTCGCCGGTCGACAGCCCCACGTCCGCGGCGCTGGGCACCTTCCGCATCTCGGCCTCGATCTGCTGCGCGGCCTTCTCGAGCGCCGCCATGTCGTTGCCGCGGACCTGGATCTCGATCTGCTTGCGGTTGCCTCCGGGACCGCCCTGGGAGACGGTGGCCTCCACGTTGCCGACGCGCCGGACCTCGTGGCGGATCTGCCGTTCCAGCTCCTGCTGCGACACGTCGCGGTCCTTCTTGTGCTTCAGCCGGATGTAGACGCTCCCCTTGTCGACTCCGGTCGAGCCCTCGCTGCTGCCGATCGTGGTGTAGGTGTAGAGGACTTCCGGGTGGGAGCTGGCGATCGCCGCGATCTCCCGCGCCTTGATCGAGGTGTACTGGAGGTTCGATACCGGCGGCGTCTCCAGAGCCAGGTTGATCTCCGAGCGGTCGCTCTCCGGGATGAAGCCGCCGCCGCCGAAGAAGACCTGGAGGGCGATGGCGCCGAAGAAGGCCACGACGACGATCACCAGCATGATGGCCCGGTGGTCGAGGGCCCAGGCGATCACCCCCTTGTAGCGGTCCGCCTGAGCGTCGAACCAGCGGTTGAAGCGGTCGAGGGCGCGCGCGACCGGGTTCCTCCTCTCGTGCGCCTCGATCTGCGGATCGGCCCAGTAGGCCGAGAGCATGGGGTCGAGCGACAGGGAGACGAAGAGCGAGACCAGTACCGAGCAGGCGATGGTCAGGGCGAACGGCTTGAACCACTGGCCGGCGATCCCTTCCATGAAGGCCACCGGTGCGAAGACCGCCACGATCGAGAAGGTGGTGGCGGCCACCGCCATGGCGATCTCGGACGTGCCGTCGTGCGAGGCCTGCATGTGGTCCTTGCCCATCTCGACGTGGCGCACGATGTTTTCGCGGACCACGATGGCGTCGTCGATCAGGATGCCGATCGCGAGCGACAGGCCGAGGAGCGACAT
Source organism: Thermoanaerobaculia bacterium (assembly GCA_035637095.1). Taxonomy (GTDB): domain Bacteria; phylum Acidobacteriota; class Thermoanaerobaculia; order Multivoradales; family UBA5704; genus UBA5704. The sequence goes on along the minus strand of DASPXX010000296.1, from coordinate 21,899 downwards.
GGTGTTGAGCGTGAAGCCGCAGGCGAGGACGGCGATGAAGGAGGAGAGCACCGAGACCGGCAGCGCCAGGCCGGTGATCACGGTCGAGCGCCAGGAGTTCAAGAACAGGAAGACCACCAGGACGGTGAGGATCGCCCCTTCGACCAGCGCCTCCTCGACGTTGCGCACCGAGTCGCGCACCCGCTCGCCGGAGTTGCGCACGACCTCCAGGCGGACCCCCGGCGGCAGGGACGGCTGGAGCCGCTGGGCCGTCTTCAGGATCGCGTCGGCGACCGTCGTGGTGCTCGCCCCTTTCGACTTGGTGATGTCGAGCCCCACGGCGGGCACGCCGTTGTAGAGGGCGAGCGAGCGCTGCTCGGCGGTGCCGTCGCGGACGTCCGCCACCTGGCCGAGGCGGATCAGCCGGCCTCCGGGAGCGGTGACCACGAGCTGCGCGAACTGCTCCGGAGTCTCGATGCGGCCGCGCAGCCGGATCGACTGCTCGGTCAAGCGGCTCTCGATCCGCCCGACCGGGGACGCCAGGTTCTGCGACTCGACCGCCTGCACCACCTGCGCGACGCTGACCCCGGCGGCCTGCAGGTCGGCCGGCCGCAGGTTGACCGAGATCTCGCGGTCGACGTTGCCGGCGACCGTGACCTGGGCGACGCCGTTGATGCCGCGCAACTCGCGGGTGATCCGCGGATCGGCGAGCAGGGTGAGCTCGGCCGGGGTCATCGTCTTCGAGGTGAGGACGAGGGAGACGATGGGTAAGTCGGCCGGATCGAAGCGGCGCAGGACGGGCTCCTCCAACTCGACCGGCAGGTCGTTGCGGATGCCGGAGATGGCGTCGCGCACGTCCTGCGAGGCCTGGTCCGGGTCTTTCTCGAAGACGAACTGCACGACGATCTGGGCGAAGCCGTCGAGCGAGGTGGAGGTGATCTTGTCGACGCCGGAGAGGGCCGAGAAGGCCTCCTCCATGGGCTCGACGACCTCGCGCTCGACCTGCGAGGGCGAGGCGCCGGGGTAGGGGACCGCGACGAAGACGATCGGGTTCGTGAGGTCCGGGAACTCGTCCACCTCCAGCTTGATCAGGGAGAAGATGCCGAAGATGACGAGCGCCAGCATCACCACGACGGTGATGATCGGGCGCTTGATGGCGAAATCCGAGATCGTCATAGGTTCTGCGCCAGTCGTTCGGCCTCTTCGCGCACCGCGGGCGCCAAGCGGACCGGGGTTCCTGGAGTGATCTCCCGGGCGGCGCCGACGAGGACGATCTCGCCCGACCGGACGCCGCGGCGGACCTCGACCCGCTGCTCCTGCTCGTCGCGCAGGCCGAGCTGCACATCGACTCTCCGCACCGTGTTGTTGCGGACCACCAGGACCGCCGGCTGCTGCATGGTCAAGTCGACGGAGTCGAGGGGGATGATCGGTCCGGTGCGCTCCTGGGTGGTGATCCGTCCTTCGGCGAACAGGCCGGCGACCAGGTCGCCGCCCGGGTTGGGGATCTCGGCGTAGACCCGCACCTGCCGCGTGGCCGGATCGAGGGCCGGATTGATCCGGGTGATCCGCCCCTCGAAATTACGGCTCGGCAACCCGTTGACCGTGAAATGGACCGGCGCGCCGATGCGCAGGGCTTCGAGCTGCCCGGCGGGGACCGCGGCCTCCAGCTGGAGGCTCGACGGATCGATGACGGTGTAGAGCGCCGTCCCGGGCTGCACCACGTCTCCCGCGGAGGAGGTCTTCTCGCTGACCACGCCCCCGAACGGGGCGGTGGCCCGGGTGTTGCCGAGCTGCTCCTGGGCCTGGGCGAGCTGCGCCCTGGTCTGGGCGAGCTGGGCGTGGGCGGCGACGGTCTGCTGCGCGGCGGTCTCGACGTTGCGCCGGGCCACGGCGCCGGCCGCGACCAGGGCGCGCTGGCGCTCCTCCTCGCGCTGGGCGAGCGAGAGCTGGCTGCGGGCGTTGGTCACCGCCGTGCGGGCGGAGATCAGCGCGTCCTGGAGGGCCGCGGTGTCGAGCCGGGCGAGCACCTGGCCCGCCTCGACCCGCTCGCCGGGCTCGGCGTAGGTCTGGAGCACCGTGCCGCCGAGCTGGGCGCGCACGGTGGCCTGCTCGGTCGCGGTCAACGTTCCCGAGAGAGCCGGTCCCGCTGCGATCGGGGCCTGGACGACCACGGCCGTGTCGGCCGGTCCGAGCACGATCTCCTGGGGCGCCTGGTTTTCCGCGGCCTTCTCTTTCCCGCGGCCGCAGGCGCCGAGGCAGAGACCGCAGAGACAGAGGACCAGGATCAGGGACTGCATGGGCTTCATTGTTGGCTCCCAGTCCTCGTCGTCCCGCCGCCGAGGAGCGGCGAGGCGGAGGCGATCGGTTGTGCCGGCTGGGTCGTGATCGGCTGCGTGCTTCCCTGCGGAATCTGGATCTGCTGGGTCGCCGCGCCGGTGCCTGTGCCGAGGGGGAGGTTCTCCAAGAGGGCGAGCCGCGCGCGGGCGACCTGGACGTCGCGCAGGGCGAGCGCGCGGTTGACCTGCGCCTGCTCCAGCTGCAGCTGCGCGTCGGAGAGCTCGATCTGGGCCGAGATCCCTTCCCGGAAGCGCACCTGCGAGATCTGGTACGCGTGTTGCGCCTCCTCGACCGTGCTGGTGTTGCCGGCGAGCGTCGCCTCGGCTTCGGCGAGGGCGTCGCGGGCGGTCTGCGCTTCGAGCGCCGCGGCCTCACGGGTCTGCTCCAGCCGCGCCCGCGCTTCGGAGAGGGTCCCCTGGGCGACCATGACATTGCCGCGCAGGCGTCCCCAGGTGAGGATCGGGACCGTCAGGCCGAGCGTCACCGACCAGTCCTCCCGGAAGTCGGACCTGCGAGGAAGCCCGCTCGCGGGGTACGCCACGGGGGAGTACTGCGAGGTCAGACGCACGGCCGGCAGCCGCTGCGCCTCGGCCTCGTCGACCTGGGCCTCGCCGGCGCTGACGTTCTCGGCCGCCTGACGGACCGGTGCCCGCCGCTCGGGGCTGGCGTCCGAGGCCTTGGCGAAGCGGGGGACCGGATCGGCGACGGCGGTGGTGAGGACGAGCTCGTCCCCGGCCGGGACCTCGAGGAGCTGCTTCAAGCGCAGATAGGCTTCCGAGCGATCCGTCCGGCGGCGGATCAGGACCGGGAGCTGGTTGTCGCGGGTCACGCGCGCCCGCAGCACGTCGAACTCCGCCTTGTCGCCCACCTTGAAGGCCACCTCGGTGACCCGCAGGGTCTCTTCGGTCTGGGCGAGCGACGCCTCGGCGATCTCGACGAGGCGGTCGCCGAGCTGGGCGTCGAAATAGGCCTGCGTCACGTCGAGGAAGGTCGCGGCCAGCGCGGAGTCCACGCCGATCTCGGCGGCACGGCGCTGAGCCTGGGTGGCGCGGTGGCGCGCGGCCGTCTGCCCGGCGTCGAAGAGGAGCTGCGACAGCGACAGCGACAGCGAGTACTGGTTCTCGCGGCCGAAGGGGAGGTTGCTGCCTCCGCCCCCGAAGTCGAGGCCGGAGAACTGGGAGCGGAGCGTCCGGGTGTAGGACGCCGAGCCGGTGATCTGGGGGAAGAACCCGCTCCGCGCGATCCGCTGGTTGCCCACGGCGCGCATCACTCCGGCCTGGGCGACCCAGACGGTCTCGCTCTCGCCCGCGGCGAGCTTCAAGGCGTCGTCGAGCGAAACGATGAGCGTCCGCGGCCGGCCCGCCGGCTGTGCCGGTGCCGGCGGCTCCTGAGCGATCAATCCTGCCGCGCCTGCGAAGAGCGCGATCCCTGCGGCGAGCATTCGATGGATTTGGTCCCTGCGCATGACTCTCCCCGAACAACTGCGGCGATCGATGGAAGGCCACCCCGCCCGTCACGTCGATGAATCGCCTGCGAAGGAGATGCCAGGAGATCGAACCGGCCGTACAATCAGGGCATGCGTTCCTTCCGCGGGCTCATCCCTCTCCTCCTGCTCGTGGCCTCCCTGGTCCCGGCCTCCGGCGGAGCGGCGCCCCTGCGCGACGTCCTCGGCGTCACCCATGTGGCCGGGAAGTACAACTTCACCGCAGAGGACTTCCTCAACGAGGGCGCGGACCGGCTCCTGGAGCTCGGCACCCGGGTGATCAAGGTCTGGTTCGACCCGAACGCGACGCCGAGCTACCCCTTCAACTCCGACTGGGGGGCGCCGCCCGAGAACCTGGCGGATCTGGCGCGGCATCCCTATTACCAGGCGCTGTTCGCCAAGCCGTTCTCCACCTACATCCTGGAGCTCGCGCGGCGGGATCCGATCGACGAGTTCCTCGACGGCATGACCCGCGAGGAGATGGACAAGGAGCGGAAGCAGACGTACGAGCTCGCCCGGTATCTGCTGACCACCTATGCGGGGACCGGTAAGACGTTCGTGCTGCAGAACTGGGAAGGGGATCACCTGCTGCGCCGCGGGCTCACCGACGACGAGCAGCCCGACCATACCCGCGTCCTGGGCATGGCCGCCTGGCTGAACGCCCGCCAGGCCGGGGTGACCCAGGCCCGCCGGGAGGTTTCCGCACAGGGCGTCACCGTCGCCAACGCCGTCGAGGTCAACCTCCTGCGCCGGGCCATGGCCGGAGAGGTCACGGTCACCAACGACGTCGTCCCGCTGACCCGCGCCGACCTCTATTCGTATTCGAGCTGGGACGTCGAGCTCGATCCCGCGGGGCTGGTACACGCCCTCGACTACCTGGCGGCCAAGGCTCCGGACAGCTCGCTCTACGGCAGCCGCAACGTCTATCTGGGGGAGTACGGCGCGGCCAAGGACCACGTCTCCAACGAGCAGGACCGGGCGAGGGTCATCCGCGAGCTGACCGAGGCGGCCCTGGGCTGGGGTGCGCGCTGGGTCGTCTACTGGCAGCTCTACTGCAACGAGCCGGCCCGCGAGTACCAGACCGACCGGCCGGCCAATCAGGACCTGCGGGGCTTCTGGCTCATCCGGCCCGACGGAGTGAAGACCCGGTTTTACAACTACTTCTCCGGCCAGCTCGAGACCTCGCTCGACCGGGTCTACCTCCGCGCTCCCGGCGACCGCTACGTCACGCCGGAGGATGGCGGCGGCGGCGCGGTCTCGACCGATCCGCTGCCGTCGCCCGATTCCGCCCTGATGTTCCGCGACCTGGACGGCGGCCCTCTGCGCAACGGCGACTCGGTGCAGATCCTCGCCCACAGCGGGATCTATCTGCGGGTGGCCGAGGACGGCCGCGTGCTGGCCGACCGGCGGGAGACCGGCTCTGCGACGACGTTCGTGATCCGCAAGATCGGCGCGACCGGCCGCGCCGTCCTCGGGCCCGCCGACCGCCTGGCCATCGAGACGCCCGGCGGGCACTACCTGGGCGCGGGCGCCGACGGCCGGCTGCGGGACGTCGGCGGGCGGCCCGGGGCGGAGGGGACGTTCTCGATCCTGTTCGCGGAGTAGGCTCTCACCGCTCGATGTCGATCACCAGCCGGGGCGGCGCCTCGAGCTCGGTGACGTGGTACTGCTTGCGCGCCGCGAGCCCCACGACCCAGGTGACGTCTCCTTCGAAGTCGCAGGTCTCCGCGATCTCCCGGATGACGGGCAGGCGCACCTTGCGCTGGAGGGTGGCCACGGTCGTGGCCCCGGCTTCGGTGTGGGCCCGGGCGGGGTCGAGCCGCACCTGGAGGAAGGCGCCGCCGTCGACTTTCACCGGGAGGCCCGAGCCGCAGTGGACCGGCCGGTGTACGTATTTCACCTCGTACTCGGGGAGCTTCGGGCCGTCGATCTCGAAGACCACCCGGTCGAAGGTCTGCTGGTCGCCGGTGCGCACGTCGCGCAGGACCGCCGCGTCCGGAACCTCGCGGGGGGGCTGCGCAGCCGGCTCGCCGGGCTCCGTGTCGAGAGGCGCGGGCTCTAGCTCCGTCCCGAGCAGGTCGCTGGTGAGCGAAGAGATCGACGCGGGCGGCGCGGGTGCGGGAACCGGCCGCGGCGGCCCCGCCGGAGCGAAGCCGCGGACCTTCTCCAGGATGACGATCTGCCGCGCCACGGCCCGCACCGGCCACGACTTCGAGACCGGACCCTCGAACTGGACCTGCACCCGGTCGCCCAGCTCCAGGTCGGCGAAGACCGCCGGCCGGTCGCCGGTCCCGGTGCGCGCCACCACCCGCGTGGAGGCGAGGACCGCCACGTCCGCCTTGGCGTAGCGCACGTCGGGCCGGGGCGGCCCCTCGATCCGCACCGCTCCCGATCCCGGGGAGCTCCCGGGCCGGATCGAGGTGACCAGGCCGCGGGTGTCCACGGCCGTCGCGGCCGGCTCCCGCGCGGGCTCGCTGCAAGCGAGAGCCGCCAGGGCTCCGAGGAGCGGGAGGAGGCGCACCAGAGCCCGTCGATTCACGAGGATCAATATACCGGATAAGATGCGCGCATGATCGAGATCCAACTGCAGGGCAAGCGGGGACTGGTGATGGGGGTTTCCAACGCGCGCAGCCTCGGCTGGGCGATCGCCGAGAGGCTGCACGCGGCAGGCGCCGAGCTGGCGTTCAGCTATCAGGGAGAGCGGCTCCGGGAAGATCTCGAGAAGCTCACCCGGGAGATGCCGGGGACCCGGCTCTACCAGTGCGACGTCACCCAGGAGGAGGAGCTGCAGGCGATGTTCTCCGACCTGCGGGAGGCGTGGGGGAGCCTCGACTCCGTGGTTCATTCGATCGCCTTCGCGCCGCGGTCCGCGATGGACGGCCGCTATATCGAGACCACCCGGGACGACTGGCGGACGGCTCTCGAGATCTCGGCCTACTCGCTGGTGGCGGTGGCGCGGGCGGCCGAGCCCCTCCTCGCCGCAGGAGGCAGCCTGGTCACGCTGACCTACTACGCCGCCGAGAAGGTGGTGCCCAAGTACAACGTGATGGGGATCGCCAAGAGCGCCCTGGAGGCGAGCGTGCGCTATCTCGCCTACGAGCTGGGCAAGAAGGGCGTGCGGGTGAATGCCGTCTCGGCGGGTCCGGTGCGCACAGTGGCGGCGCGCAGCATCCCCGGGTTCATGAAGATGTACAACCGGGTGGCGGAGATGGCGCCGCTCGGCCGCAACGTGACCCACGAAGAGGTCGGCAACCTCGGGCTCTTCCTCCTCTCCCCCCTGGCCGCCGGCATCACCGGCGAGACGGTCTACGTCGACGCGGGCTTCCACATCATGGGGATGGAGCTGGGGGAGTAGGGCCCTACTCGAACGCCGACGCCGCCTGCTCGAGCTCCAGCCAGGCGCCCTCGATCTCTTCGGCCTGGCGCAGGAACGACTCCGCGGTGCGGACCTCGGGTGCGAGCTCGAGGGCGCGGAAGGTCTCCAGCGCCTCCCCGGCGGCTTGCCGGAGCTCGGCCGCGCGGTCCTGCCGCGCGTAGAGCCGGGCGAGGTCGAGCGCGACCAGGGCGGCCTCGTAGCGGCCCTCCTGGTTCAGGAATCCCTGGCGGGCGCCGAGGAGCTCCGCCTCGGCCTCCGCCATCTCGGTGAAGCCGAGGGCGAGCTGCCCGCGCAACCAGCGGAGGTGGCTCTGCGTCCACAGGTCCGGAAACTGCCGGTAGAGCGGCCGGCATTTGAGCAGCAGTCCGCGGGCTTCCATCAGGCGGCCGGCGGAGGCCAGGGCGTGGATCAGGTGGTGGCGGAGCGAGAGCAACAGCCGCGGCTCCCCGGCGCCGTCGATCCGCAGCTGCGCCTCCTGGAGGACGGCGAGGGCGCGGACCACCTCCCCCTCGCGGCCGTGGGTGATCGCCAGGTGGACGAGCGACAGGCCGGCCCGCTCGTCCTCGCCGTTCTCCACGAACACCTCGATGGCTTGGCGCAGCAGGCGCTTCGCTTCGTCCAGCCGCCTCTCGCACCGGCGCAGAGAGGCCTCGAAGTCCAGGATCAGGGCGCGCTCCAGAGCGTCGCCGGTCCCGTTGCGCAGATGCTCGTGCGCGCGGTCGAACGCCTCGCCGGCTCCCTGGAAGTCCGAGCGGAGGCGCCGCGCCTCGCCGGCGTACGACCAGGCGCGCGCCCGCAGGTCCTCGAGGCGCGACTCGCCGTAGTAGTCGGGATCGAGCCGGTCGGCCAGCCGCAGGGCCAGCCCGGCGCAGAGCTCGCTGTCGCTCCGGCTGGCCGGCAGGCCCGCCTGGCTCTCCTCCAGCAGCCTCTCGAGCAGCCCCCAGGTGCGGAAGCGGGGGTCGTTGCAGAGCACGAGCGCGCGCTGCTCCGGCCGGTGGCGGGTCAGCTCTGCGAAGAGAGAGCCGGCCTCGGCGCGCTCCCGATCGAGCCAGAGCTGCCGCTCGCGCAGGTTCGCGGCGCTGCGCTCCAGGGCCAGGCTGTAGTCGGTCTCTGGACGCGGAAGCCGCAGGAGCTTGCCTTGGCGGGTGGAGCGACGGGGTGGGGAAAGGAGAGATCTCAGACGATCTCGCAACATCGATTCGCGTGGGTCCTTCATTTCACCATTGACTCGAGACCCCCGCTCTTCGGCAAGCTGCCCGCCAGAGCACAGAGCCTCCACTCTATAAGTTGCCGCCGGGGCCGGTTTCGGGACAAAAAAGAGCTCGTCCGAAAAACCCGGGCGCCGATATACTCCCGCGGATGCAAACGCCGGACCTTTTTCATCGCACCTGCGCAGAGGCCTTTCTATGCAGGCACTGATCCTCGCCGGCGGCAGTGGCACCCGCTTCTGGCCCCTGTCCCGTCAGAGCCGCCCCAAGCAGCTGCTGGCCCTCGAAGGGGAGCGCACGCTGCTCCGCGAGACCGTGGAGCGCCTCCGCCCCCTCGTCGAGCCGGAGTCGGTCTGGATCTGCACCACGCGCGCCCTGGAAGACGCGGTGCGCCGCGACGTCCCGGAGGTCCCTCCCGGGCAGATCCTGCTGGAGCCGCAGGGGCGCAACACCGCCCCGGCCATCGGCTGGTCCGTGCGCTCGATGCCGGAAGAGGTCCGGCGCGGCCCGATCGCCGTGCTGCCCGCCGACCACCGGATCGGCGATCCGGCGGCGTTCCGGACCGTCCTGGAGCAGGCGGCGCGGACCGTCGCCCAGGACGACCGGGTGATGACCCTGGGAGTGACGCCGCGCTGGGCCGAGACCGGCTACGGATATTTGGAGCTGGAAGACGGGGACTTGGATCAGGGCCTTCGCCGTGTCCGCCGTTTCGTCGAGAAGCCGGCGCCGGAGAAGGCCAACGAATTCTTCCGCTCCGGCAATCACCTGTGGAACGCCGGGATCTTCGTCTTCCGCGGCACCACCTTCCTGTCGCTCCTGGAGCGCCTGCAGCCCGAGCTGGCCCGGGGGCTGGAGCAGATCGCCGCCGCCCCGGAGCGGCTCGGCGAGCTCTATGGCCGCCTGAGAGCGGATTCGATCGACTACGCGGTGATGGAGAAGCTGGACGGCATCTCGACCCTCCCCCTCGACTGCGGCTGGAGCGATCTGGGCTCCTGGGCCGCTCTCGACGAGATCCTGCCGCGCGACGCCTCGGGCAACGCCGGCCGCGGCGACGTGGTGGCGGTGGAGTCCGGCGGCAACCTGCTCTTCTCGGACGCCGGCACCATCGCGGTCCTCGGGGTCGAGGGCCTGGTCGTGGTGCGCACCGGCGACGCGGTCCTGGTGATGCCCAAGGAGCGCTCGCAGGAGGTCAGAAAGATCGTCGCGCAGCTCCAGGCGGGCGGCCGCGGGGATCTGCTTTGATCCAGCCGCTCTCGATCGCCACCCTGGCGGGCGAGCGCGGCCTGGCGGACACCCCCGCCCCGCTGCCGCTCGACGAGCTGGTGCCCGGGACCGGCGCCTGGGAGATCGAGATCGGCTTCGGCAAGGGGCGCTATCTCCTGCGCCGTTGCCAGGAGGACCCGGGCCGCCGCTTCCTCGGTATCGAGCTGGCGACCGAGTACTGGCAGCTGTTCGTCGAGAAAGCGCGCCGGCGGGGGCTCGCCAACTGGGTCGCCCTGCGCGGGGACGCCCTGGCCCTGATCGCCGCGGTCCTGCCGCACGGCTTCGCGTCCGCCGTGCACGTCTACTTCCCGGACCCCTGGCCGAAGAGCCGTCACCACAAGCGCCGCCTCTTCGATCCGGAGACCGTGGACCTGGTGCTCTCGCTGCTCGCACCCGGCGGGCGTCTCCTCTTCGCCACCGATTTCCTGGAGTACGGCGAGACCGTCGCGGAGATCCTCGCCTCCTACCCCGGCCTCCACCTCACGCGCCGGGACCGCCCCTGGGACGAGGGGCCGCGCACCAACTACGAGGCCAAATACCTCCTGGAAGGCCGGCCGATCCTCCGCCTCGAGGCGACGCTCGAGCCGGGCGCGGCGGTTCTCCACCCGCGCGGCGCGCAAGGGGTGCTGGCGGCCTGTCCTTGATATGATCCCCTCGTGTTCCAACGCCTCGCCTATCTCTGGCCCTTTCTCCGCACCTACCGCCGCAAGCTGATTCCGGGGCTGCTCTCCGTTCTCGCCTCGGTGGTGGTCGGCCTGGCGAGCCCGCTCCTCGTCGGGCGGGCCATCGACGCGCTGCGCGCCAACGTCCGCCTGGAGACCCTGCTCGGGTACGCCGCCCTCCTCGTCGCGATCACCTTCGTCCAGGGGATCTTCAACTATCTGCAGCGGATGATCCTGGTGGGGATGAGCCGCGACATCGAATACGACCTGCGCAACCGTTTCTTCGGAAGCCTCGAAGCGCAGCCGCCCGGCTTCTTCTACGACCACCCCACCGGCGACCTGATGGCCCGCGCCACCAACGACCTCCAGGCCGTGCGGATGCTCTGCGGACCGGCCATCATGTACGCCAGCAATACGCTGTTCACCGCGGCCGGGACCCTTTTCTTCATGGGGCGGATCAACATCGGGCTGACCCTCCTCGCCCTGGTGACCATGCCGCTGGTGGCGGTCTCGACCAAGCTCTTCGGGCAGCGGATCCACGTCCTCTTCACCGAGGTCCAGGGACGCTTCGCGGACATCTCGACCCGGGTGCAGGAGAGCCTCGCCGGGGTGCGCGTGGTCCGCGCTTATGCCCAGGAGGAGCGCGAGGAGGAGTCGTTCCGCAAGGTCAACGAGGACTACCTGGAAGGCAACCGCCGGCTGATCGGCTGGTCGGTGGCGTTCCACCCGCTCCTCCAGGCGCTGATCGGCCTCGGCTTCGTAGCGGTCCTCTGGTACGGCGGCCTCCTGGTGATCCGCGGGCGCATCACGGTGGGCCAGTTCGTCACCTTCAACTTCTTCCTCGGCAAGCTCGTCTGGCCGATGATCGCGATCGGCTGGGTGGCCAACCTGGTGCAGCGGGGGACCGCGTCCTTGACCCGCATGCAGGACATCATGGAGGTCGTGCCCGCCATCCGTGACGAGCCGCCGCTGGTCGAGACCAGGGCGGAAGAGATCCGCGGCGCGGTCCGCGCGGCCGGCCTCTCCTATGCCTACCGGTCCGGCGAGCCCGTGCTCTCCGACATCTCCTTCGACGTGGCCGCCGGGCAGACGGTCGCCCTGGTGGGGCGGACCGGCTCCGGCAAGAGCACTCTCCTCGCCCTGCTCCCCCGGCTGGTCGATCCGCCGGAGCACACCCTCCAGCTCGACGGCATCGACGTCCGCCGGCTCACGCTGGCGGAGCTCCGCCGGGCGTCCGGCATGGTGCCGCAGGAGACGTTCCTGTTCTCGGCGACGATCCGCGACAACATCGCCCTGGGCCGGCCGGAGGCCAGCCTGGAGCAGGTGATGGAGGCGGCGCGCCTCGCCGGGCTGGAGTCCGATCTGGAGCTCTTCCCCCAGGGGCTCGACACCATGGTGGGCGAGCGCGGGATCACCCTCTCCGGCGGCCAGAAGCAGCGCGTCGCTCTCGCCCGCGCTCTGCTCCGCGAGCCGCGCCTCCTCCTCCTCGACGACTGTCTCTCGGCCGTGGACACCCATACCGAGGAGCAGATCCTGCGCAACCTGCGCACGGTCTTCGAGGGGCGGACGGTGTTCCTGGTGTCGCACCGCATCTCGACCGTCCAGGACGCGGATCTGATCCTGGTGCTCGATCGCGGCAGGATCGTCGAGCGCGGAACCCACCAGCAGCTCCTCGCCTTCGGCGGTCTCTATGCCGATCTCCACCAGCGCCAGCTTCTGGAAGAGGAGCTGGCGGCCGTGTAAGGAGGTGCCCTCATGCGCGTCATCATCACCGGAGGCTCGGGGCTGATCGGCCAGGCGCTCGCGCGGGATCTGTCGCGGGCGGGGAGCGGCGCCGGTCACGACGTCGTCATCCTGTCGCGCGATCCGGAGCGGGTGGGGACCCTGCCTCCCGGCGTCCGGGCGGCGCGGTGGGACGGCCGCACGGCGCAAGGCTGGGTGGCGCTCCTGGAGGCGGACACCGCCCTCGTCCACCTCGCCGGGGACAACGTCTCGCAGGGCCGCTGGACGGAAGAGAAGAAGCGCCGCATCCGCGACAGCCGGGTGGTTTCGGGCCAGGCGGTGATGGACGCTCTGCGCCAGGCCGCGGTGAAGCCGCGGGTCCTGGTGCAGGCCTCCGCCGTGGGCTATTACGGAGCGCGCGGCGACGAGGCCGTCCCCGAGGACACGCCGCCCGGCCGCGGTTTCCTCGCCCAGGTCTGCGAGGAGTGGGAGGCCTCGACGGCTGAGGCGGAGAGCCTCGGCGTGCGCCGGGCCGTGGTGCGCACCGGCATCGTGCTGGCGCGCGAGGGAGGCGCCTTGCCGGTCATGGCCCTGCCGTTCCAGATGATGATCGGCGGCCGCCTCGGCGACGGCCGCCAGTGGTTCCCCTGGATCCACGTCGACGACGAGGTCGCGGCGCTCCGCTTCCTCCTGGAGCACGAAGACGCGCGCGGGGCCTTCAACCTGGCGGCCCCGCATCCGGTGACCAACCGCGAGCTCACCCGGGTCCTGGCGCGGGTGCTGGTCCGCCCCGCCCTCTTTCCGGTGCCGGGCTTCGCGCTGCGGATCGCCGTGGGCGAGATGGCCGGGGCGCTCCTCGCCGGACAGCGGGCGGTCCCCGCGCACCTCGAGAAGCTGGGCTTCGCCTTCCGCTGGCCGGACCTGGAGCCGGCGCTCCGCAATCTGCTGGATTGAGTTCCGATGGCCGAGATGATCCGGCAGGGCGACATCCCCGGGGTGCAGCTCCGCCGCCGCCAGGATCTGGCTCTGCCGCCGGACGCGGCCTGGCGCTGGCTGGTCGAGCCGGAGAAGCTGGCGCTCTGGCTGGCGCGAGAGGTGGAGGTCGAGCCGGGTCCTGCGGGTGAGCTCCGGCTCTCCGGCGGCGAGCCCCTCTGGCGGGAGCGGGGGCGGACGGTCGAGCTGGCGCCGCCGCATCTCTGGGTCCTCTCCTTCGAGCGCCTGGGAGCCGGCTGGCCGGCCGCCACCCGGCTGACCCTGCGCCTCCACACCGCTCCGGAGGGCAGCCAGATCGACGTCCTGCAGGACGGCTTCCAGCGCCTTCCTCTCTCGATCGGCCTCACCGTCTGGGAGACCTACCGCAACCGCTGGAAAGAAGCCCTCGCCCGCTTGGCCGCTGTCGCGCGCTGAGTCCCCGGTGCGGTACGAAAAAGGGCAGGCACGAGGCCTGCCCCTACGATGACGTCTGTTGGTGAGGCGTAGGGGCAACCCTCGTGGTTGCCCTGGTCTCGCCTAGAACCGGATACCGACCGAGAACCGGTAGGTCCGCGGGACCTGGAAATCGGTCTCGTTCACACCCTTGCCGAAGTTCGCTCCCTTGCGCCAGTTGACGCCCTCGACCGGCGCCTGGGTGAACGGATTGAACGGGAACATACGATCCGGTCTCACGCCGGGATCGCCGGCTTTGCAGGTCGGGTTGGAGGACGGGCAGGCCGACAAGTTCGTGGCGTCCTGCACGGTCTGGTTGACGTTGATCAGACCGTGCTGGTTGAACGCGTTGAGGACCTCCGGCTGGACGAAGATCTCGAGGTCCTTGCCGAGCACGGGCCACTGGAACGAGTAGTTGAGCGACAGATTGGTCGCCGTGATGGCGTCGGTATGGAAGGCATCCCGGTTGGTGTAGTAGTAGGTGATCTGGGAGGCGGCAGGCGGGAGCGCGTAACCGGGGTTGCTCACGTAGGCGGCGCTGTTGACGCGGTTGACCGCGCCATAGGGCAGGCCCGAGGCATAGCTCTGCAACAGGCTGAAGTTGAGCGAGTGGTGGGACGTACGGAAGATGTCGTACAGGAACCACACGCTGGCGCGATGGCGCTGGTCGATCGCGAGGTCGCCCCGCGGCGAGTTCCAGCGGGTCTGCTTGTACTCGGGGTAGGTGTGGAACAGCGCCGCGACCGGGCCGCTGGCGGTGGTCTCGCCGTCGAAGGTGCCGCGCAGGTGCGATAAGGTGTAGACCCCGCCGATGCTCAGCCGGTCGGTGAACCGGTACTGCGCCTGGGTGTGCAGACCGTCGTAGACGCGCTCGATGCCGTCGTTGCTGTTCTGGAGGATGCCGAGATCGGCCTTGGTTCCGGCACCGGTGGTCACCTGGCCGGTCGAGAGATCGGTGCGGGAGGAATAGAAATCCTGGTAGTCGCGATGGACGTAGTCCGCACGGGCGATCCCGCGGGTGCCCAGGCGCTTGGCCACGCCGGTCGAGTACTCCCGCACGTATGGGGAGTCGAGCGAGCCACGGATCACCGTGGTCCCGCCGGGGATGTCCACGAAGACGAGGTAGCCGCCCTTGGCGATGCTGTTGGTGTTGTTGATCCCGCCGACCGAGTTGAACCAATCGAAGATCTGCCGGATGGCGTCGGGGGTGGAGACCTGCGGCGCGTTGGGATCGTTGTTGATCGCCGGACCGCCGTAGGCCCACTGGAAGGTGGCCGGGTTGCCGGCGGCGGAGGTCGAGTTGGCCTGGCTGTTGGCGATCGCCGCGACATACTCGGCGTAGTTCGCGCTGAAGACCCAGTTGCCGTTGGCCTGCGGATCCCAGGAGGCTGACAGGCGCGGGGTGATCCGGCTGTCGTCGGCCACCTTCTTGCCCTCGGCGTCCTTGCCGTCGTTCTGGTCGTAGCGCACCCCGACGTTGAAGCTCCAGTGGTCGTTCAGACGCCACTTGTCATTCAGGTAGAGCGAGTTGGTGAGGAACCGTGTGGTCTCGGCGCCCTTGAGGATCGGGTTGTACTGGATGACCTGGTTGGCCCGGCCCGTCGGGTCGGTGACCAGCACCGGAAAGATCTGATTGTTGCTCTCGCGAGCACTGCTGGTGATGATCCGGAAGTCGCTGCCCGACTGATGGTTGTCCGCCAGGCGCTGGTCGTCGTAGGTGTCATAGCCGAAGGCCAGGTCGTGCGATCCGAGCCCCTCGGAGGAGAGGAACCAGGAGCCCTTGGCGAGGTACTCCTTGTTGTTGCGCCCCTCGGGGGTGCAGACGCCGCAGAAGGTCGGGCTCCACCAGCGGAACGCCGTGGTGCCGTCGACCATCAGGGTGCCGTTGATCAGGTCGGTGAATCTGGAGCCGGAGTTCTCGAAGGTGAACTTGCGCTCCGAGTACTGGCCCTCGACGAAGAAGTTCTCCGTGAGCACACCCGTGTAGTTGAGGGCGAGGAGCTCCTGCGGCAGCGTGCGGGTGACCAGGCTCGCCTCGTCCAGGATGGTGCCGAACCGGTTGCCGACCTCTTCCTCGTCGATCTTGATGTAGCTGCCGACCAGCCGGTGGCCCTGGAACGGCGAGAAGGTCAGCTTCCCTTCGTAGCGCTGCTGGTCGGTCCCCGCATCGAAGCGGGTCGGGGTCGAGCCCGAGGCGGCGGGCAGCAGGGTGGTCTGCGCCGAGGTGACGTTCTCGAAGTCGCGGCCGGCGAGGAAGTACCAGACCTTGTCCTTCCACACCCATCCGCCGAGAGTGGCCTCGAACCGGTCCTTGACGTCGTCCGTCTGGCTCACCGTGACCGGGGTCTTGTTCTCCCAGGTCTGGTTGGTGAAGCTGGTGCGGAGCGAGCCGTGGACCTCGTTGCCCCCCGACTTGGTGATCGTGTTCACCACGCCGCCGGCGAACCGGCCGTACTCGGCCGAAACCCCCGACACCGTCGTGGTCGTCTCCTCGACGGCGTCCTCGATGAACAGGTCGAACGGTTGGCCGCGCAGGTTCTCGGTGATCGACACGCCGTTGACCATGAACAGGTTCTCGTACGACTGCGAGCCGGCGATGCTGATGCCGCGGGTGCGCGGAGCGCCCGGTCCGGTCGCCGACACGCCGGGCGTCAGCAGCACGGTCTCGCGGATGTTGCGCTCGACCGGCAGCGCCTCGATGAACTTCTTCTCATAGGTGGTCGACGCTTCCGGCTGCGTCGAGATCGTCTCGTAGGTGCCGGTCACCACGATCTCCTCGCTCACCGAAGAGTTGGTGAGCTCGGCGTCCAGCCGCGTCGTCTGGGCGGCCGAGAGCTTCACCGAGCGTTTCGGGTTCGAGAACCCTTCCAGCTCGAAGCTCACCTCGTACTCGCCCGGAGGCAGGAGAGGAATGTTGTACTCACCGGTCTCGCTGGTGACTGCGTCTCGCGTCCCCTGCAGGTTCGGCGACGCCACCGTCACCGTCACCCCGGGCAGCGCCTCGCCGTCGGCCGACGTGACCTTGCCCGACACCGTGCCCGTCGGAATCTGGGCGAGCGTCGGGAGCGCCGTCAGCAGAAGAGCAAGGCCCAGGCACAGGACCATGACTCTGGATCTCATCAAAGGACTCCTTTCCTCGAATTGAGCTCTCTCCATGGAGAGAAGCGAACAGAAAGATTCGGCAGATTACGGGGCAATTGTCATGCCGCGCTCACCGCCCTGTCAACTGTTCGAAGAAATCCAGTCGTTGCAATCACTTGGCGACCCACTGCCCCGCCGCTGAGCAGCCGGGGCGTCCAAGAAATTGACGCCGAACCAAGAATTTGAATCAACTCAGGACGGAAATTTGGATCGCAGAGCCTCGGCGACCGGAGCGCGCAGGGCAGGCGGCGTATACACGCGGTAGCGGTCGATCCGCGCCAGATGGCGGATGAAGTGGCTCGCCTCCTCCATCGGCTCCAGCGAGCCGTCGAACCGGCGCACCAGGACGCGGCTGCTGCGCATCCGGTGGGGGTCCTTGGCGGAGTTGGACAGCAGCAGGTTGCCGGCGCCGAAATCAGCGGCGAGCTCCGGCAGCAGGGCCTCGAACCGCTCCTTGTCCTCGCGGGAGAGGTGCTCGCGGGTCTCGAAGGCCACCGGGAAGTGGTCGCGCCCCACCACCGCCCGGGCGTGCAGGCTCGGCGAGCGGCGCAGGTCGCTCCACACCGACACGTCGTCCTGTTCCAGGAACGCCTCGGGCTCCGCAGCCCAGCGCCGGCCGTTCTCCTGCAGCCATTCATTGAGATGCAGCTCGAGCGCCTTGCCGGTGGCGTTGAAATAGACCTGGGTGAACATGTAGTAGCGGGCCATCACCAGGGCTTCGAGGGCGTGGACCCCCCCCTCCTCGACGCCGGTCCCCCAGGCCCCGGTCTCCGGGTCCTCGATCGGCAGGATGGTGTCGAGCAGCCGTTCGAGGTCGTAGCTGCCGTAGCGCACGCCGCAGTAGAGGCTGTCGCGCAGCAGGTAGTCCATCTTGTCGGCGTCGAGCTCGCCGGAGATGATGCGGGCGAGGAGGCGCTCCGTCGCATCGCCGCCGCCGGCGAGGAGGCGGACCACGTCGCCCGGCGCGAGACCGTCGCCGTGGCGCGCGAAGACCTCGCCGATCTCGGGCAGCGCGAGGAGGCGCCGGGTCATCTCCTCGTGGTCGATCCCCCCTTCGAACAGCTCTTCGGCCGAGTGGCTGAACGGGGCGTGGCCCACGTCGTGGAGGAGGGCGGCGGCGCGCACCAGCCGCCGCTCGCGGCTGCGGGCGCCGGCCGGGAGGAGCCCCGCGCTCTTGGCGCAGAGCGCGTCATAGACCCGGCCGGCGAGGTGCATGGCGCCCAGCACATGGCTGAAGCGGCTGTGCTCGGCGCCGGGAAAGACCAGGAACGCGAAGCCGAGCTGGTGGATGAAGCGCAGCCGCTGCACCGGCCGGCTGTTGATCAGCGCCGACTCCAGGGCATCGGCGCGGATGAACCCGTGGACGGGATCGCGGAGCGACAGCGGAGCGGTGAGCGCGTCCGGCAAGGGATCAGTTCAGGCGCGACCGGTTGGCCAGGTACCGGAAGGGGCGCAAGACGTCCACCACCTGTTTGCGGCTGCGCAGGATCGACAGGACGGACAGCCCGCGCTCCGGCAGCGACTCGACCAGGAGCTGGAGCTTGCGGAGCACGGGCACGTCGAGCTCGGCGGCGACGCGATTGACCAGCTCCTCGAACGGGCTGTCCTCGCCGAGCTCCTCGATCTCGTCGCCGCCCAGCGGGAAGCTCTCGCCCAGCTCGCCGGCCAGCTCGCGGATGTGGGTGAGGATCTCCTCGCGGACCACCACGATCCCGGCGTCGTGCTCGTTGACCCAGGGCTCGGCCACCGGCCGCACCAGCGCCTTGCGGTAGGGCTCGACGGCGCACTCGCGCTCCAGCTCGAAGCGGAAGCCGCCATAGAGCAGGATGTTGGCGCTGCCGTCGGGAAGCTCCTCGATCTCCATCAGCTGTCCGGCGGTCCCGCCGGGGAAGATCTCCGGGGTCTTCTCATAGCTCTGCACCCACCCGGGCTTCAACAGCACCACGCCGATCCAGCGGTTCTCCTCCTCGTCCGCCTCGAGATCGCAGACCAGCCGCCGGTAGCGCGGCTCGTTCACATGCAGCCGCAGCTCCGTCCGCGGAAAATGCACCACGTCGGGGAGTGGAAAGAGAGGGAGAAGCGTCTCGCCCACCATGGGGGAATTGTACACCCTCACCCCCGGCCCCTCTCCCGCAAGCGGGAGAGGGGTGTAGGTTAGTCGGTCCGTGGCAGCCTGAGCTTGCGCGAGCTAACTCTCCCCTCTCCCGCTTGCGGGAGAGGGGCCGGGGGTGAGGGTACAATGCTCCGAATGCGCCGCCACTCTCTTGTCCTCGCCACCGCCCTCCTCGCCCTCGCCCTCCCTCTCGCCGCCTGGCAGGACCCCATCGCGCAGGGCGACGCCGCCTGGGGACGGCGGGCTCAGGGGGCGCAGGGGGGGCAGGCGCAGCCGGGACCGATCGACGAGGCGATCGCCGCCTACGGGCGGGCGCTCCAGGCCGATCCGGCCAATCTGGATGCCGCCTGGAAGCTCCTGCGCGCGCTTCACTTCAAAGGCGACTACGTCGCCCGCACCCAGGAGGAGAAGCAGAAGATCTTCGCCCGCGGACGCGACCTGGCCGAAGCGGCCCTCGACCGTTTGGGCCAGCGGGTGGGCGGGCGGAAGAAGCTGGACGACATGGCCCCGCAGCAGGCGGCCAAGGCCCTGGCCGGGATCCCCCAGGCGCGGCCGATCCATCTCTGGGCCGCGGTCCACTGGGGGCTCTGGGGGGACAACTTCGGCCGGCTCGCCGCGGCCCGCCAAGGAGTGGGCGACCGCGTCCGGCGCTCGGCCGAGATCCTCATCGCGCTCGACGAGACCTATGAAGATGCCGCCGGCCACCGCATCCTGGGCCGCCTCCACACCCTCGCGCCCAAGGTCCCGTTCTTCACCGGCTGGGTCGACCGCGCCAAGGCGGTCTCCGAGGAGCGCCGGGCGGTGGCGCTGGCGCCGGACAACTTCCTGAACCACCTCTATCTGGCGGAGGCCCTGATCGAGCACCAGCCCGAGAAGAAGCGGGAAGCGCAGGACATCCTCCGCCGGCTCCTCGCCCGGCATCCGTCGCCCGACCGCCTCGTCGAGGACGAGCGGGCGCTGGCCGACGCCCGGGCCCTGCTGGCCCGTTCCTCCGCGTGAGCCCCTCCGCCGCCGCCCACCGCGCTCGCCAGGCGCCGCTGGTCGCCGTGGCGGGAGCCGCCTTCCTCGTGGCGCTCAAGGCCACGGGCGCCTGGACGACCGGCTCCCTCGCCCTGGGCTCGGCGGCTCTCGATTCCCTGATCGACGTCTTCGTCTCCGCGGCCAACTTCCTGGTGCTCCGAAGGGCCGCGGCGCCGCCCGACGCCGAGCACGCCTACGGCCACGGCAAGTTCGAGAGCCTCGCCGCCCTGGGCCAGGGCCTCTTCCTGGCCATCGCCGCGGTCGGCCTGGTCGTGGTCGGAGTCCGCCGGCTGATCACCGGAGGCGGACCGCGCCAGGGGATCGCCGGCATGATGGTCCTCGCCGTCTCGATCGCGGTCAGCTGGGCGGTCGCCCGCCACCTGCGGAGCGCCGCCGCGGAAGCCGGCAGCCCGGTCTTGCGTGCCGACAGCCTCCACTACGCGACCGACCTCTGGGTCAACGGCGCGGCGCTGATCGCCCTCGGCGTCATCCAGGTCACCGGCTGGGAGGCCGCCGACCCCCTGGTCGCCCTGGGCGTCGCGGTCTACGTCTTCCGTTCCGCCGCCGGGCTGCTCCTCGAAGCCGTGGGAGACCTCTCCGACCGCGGCCTCCCGCCGGAAGACCTCGAACGCATCGCGGCCGTCGCCGCCGCCTTCCATCCGCGCGTGAAGGGGATGCACGACCTGCGGACCCGCCGCAGCGGAGGCGAGATCTTCATCGAGCTCCACCTCGAGATCCCCCGCGAGACCTCCTTCCTCGACGCGCACAACCTGACCGTCGAGGTCCTGCACGCGGTCGAAAAAGAGGTCCCGCGCTCGAAGGTCTTCGTGCACGGAGATCCGGTCTGAGATGCACTATTACGAAGAAGACCTCGCCTACATTCAGCATGTGGGATTCAGCACGTTCGCTCGTGAGGCTTCCCCCTGGGTTGTCTCGAGACTGCGCAGCGCCGGAATCAAAAAGGGCACGATCGTCGAGCTCGGCTGTGGCGGCGGCGTCCTTCTCGCGGCCCTGATCGCGGCGGGCTACGAGACGTTGGGAATCGATGCCTCAGCTCCAATCCTCGCGATCGCGAAAGCAACAGCACCGGCGGCAGACCTGAAGCAGGCCTCGCTGTACGACGCGCCGCTGCCGCGCTGCGCTGCCGTGATCGCCATGGGCGAGGGGCTGAATTACGTGACCGAAACGGATGCTCTACCCCAAACGTCCGGCCTCTTCGCTCGGATCGCCTCGGCTCTCGACGCGAACGGTCTCTTTCTCTTCGATGTGATCACGCGCGGCCGCGATACGAACAGATCCTATCGGTCCTGGGCCGCCGGTCCGGATTGGGCCTGCCTGGTCGAAGTTGCTCCAGAGCCGGATGGTTGCCATCTGCGGAGAGCGATCACGACCTTCCGCAGCGTCGAGGGATCCTCCTACCGGCGCGGCCACGAAGAGCACCGGGTATATCTTTTCTCGCGCGCAGAGCTGCTGAGCCAGCTGCAAGAAGCCGGTTTCCGGGTGCGCACCGCCCGCGCCTACGGCAAGGTCCCGCTGGCACCCGGAAGATCCCTGTTCATCGCGAGCCCGGCTCCGGGTTGAAACCCGGGTCTTAGCCCCAATACCGTTCGCTTTGCGCCGGAAGTCGGGTCTTGCGCCCGCTGGGAGCGCCGGCATCCTTGCCGGCCCACGCTCTCCGCGACCAGGGCGGTCGGCCATGGGCGCTGATGGGGCCGGCAAGGATGCCGGCGCTCCCACCATACAGATCAGGGAACTTCCGCCGTCACGAGCCGCGGCAGAGCACCGTCTACGCCTACCAAGTGTCGCAATCCCACCATACAGATCAGGGAACTTCCGCCACTTGCAAAACGAGGATGTACCGACTTCCATGGGGACCGTCGCAATCCCGCCATACAGATCAGGGAACTTCCGCCCGGAGGGGCTGTCGGTCGCCGGCGACCTCTGGCTCTACGTCGCAATCCCACCATACAGATCAGGGAACTTCCGCGTGCGCGAGATCCGGAGCACCATCGCCGAGCTCAAGAAGTCGCAATCCCACCATACAGATCAGGGAGCTTCCGCCCGGCAGATTGCATGATTGAACCGTAACGCTCTTTAAAGTCGCAATCCCACCATACAGATCAGGGAACTTCCGCCACAGCCTACAGCAACCCGGTAACGGGCGACATCA
>DASPXX010000295.1:0-52548 GCA_035637095.1 Thermoanaerobaculia bacterium | reverse complement strand
TCGGCCCGCCGGAGGAAGTCGAGCGTCCGGTCCACGAAATGTGGCGGGAGGTCCACGGCCGCCGCGGTGCGCTCGAGCAGGTGGCGCGGGGGCACGCGGCCATTCTCGTAGTCGTAATACGAATCCGGCGCCAAGCCCAGCAGCGCGGCGATCTCGTGCTTCTTCATCCCTCCCGTCTCGCGGATCACGGCCAGGGTCCTGCATTCGATTGGCTTGCCGCTCATCGCAGATCCTCACCTCATGAAAGGTTGGTCCACTGAGAGAAGGGTACACGAAACCGCGCTGAACGTGACAGCTGGCCGCAACTTGCAGACGCCCGGGGAGCACGCCCGGCTTTTCAGGGATTGCCGAGGGGCAACGAGGTCCCCTCGGACCGGAGTTTTCCGATCTGGATTGGCGTGTGGGTGGAGCGTCCGTATCGTCGGGGTGGCCGAGGGAGGCCCCATCCGGGGTCTCTCCGCCGAGGGTTCTTCTTCATCTCGGGGCGGGTAAGCCACTCGAAAGGGGAGCTTTCCCGCCCCATTTTTGAGCTTGACGGGGTGCCGATGCCCGCCGAGGCCAGCCATGGAACACCCGAGCCAGGACGCCCTTCTCCGCTTCGTTTTGGGGGCGGCCAGCCGCCAGGAGAACCGCCTGATCGTCAGGCATCTCCTCGCCCGCTGCCCGGCTTGCGCGGCAGCGGTGAGGGAGTGCTGGCCGGGCGAGGTCGACGGAAGCGCAGAGGCCGGCCGCCTGTCCGGTTCCTTCACTACCGGAAACGCTGCCCGCTGGAGGTTCGGCTTTGGCTGAGAGTCGGGCTCGTTCCCAAGAGCGCCCGCGCTCTGGCAGAGGCCGGCTATCACGCGCTGGCCGACCTCGGCGGGGCGACGCGGGAGCAGCTCCTCGCCATCCCGGGAGTCGGCACGGCGACCCTGAAGGTGTTGGAGGAGACCCTGGGCAGTCCGATTCCGGCCGCCGGGAAACGCCGAGCCTCGCCGCCGGTCACCCGGCCCTGGCCGGAGATGGTCTGGCGCCGGCGTGGCGTTCCTCCTTCGGCGGCGATCACCTTCGCCCAGGAGGGGATGACGTTGGAGCGCCTGAGCTCCATCTCGCGCGAAGAGCTCCTCGACATGGTCGGAGTCGGACCAGGGACCATCAGAGCCTGCGAGCTGATCGTGGGCCGAAGAATCCCTTCCCAAACCCCTGCCAAGGACGGATGAAAGGGTGATTCGAATGGACATGGACATCGACGATCCGCTCGACCACATGGACTACGCAGAGCTGCTCGAGGCGACCCGCGGGGAAGTGCTGGCAGCGCTCGCGAGCTTGGAGGATCTTCGCAGGGCCCTCGGGGAAGCTCGCGAGCGAAAGAGCACCAAGCGTCCACGGAAGCGGGGAGCCTATCCGCGGAGGGTGGAGTGACCGAGCCCCGAGACGAGGTCCGCAGGCTCACCGAGGCTCTGCGCACGGCGATCCGTCTCAGCGGCGTCTCACACCGGCAGATCGAGCGGGAGCTCGCGATGAGCACCGGCTATCTCACGCGGATCCTTGCGGGCCGACTCCAGCTCCGGGTGACGCATCTGCTGTCGATCTGCCAGGCCATCGGTCTCCCCGCGGAAAGCTTCTTCGGCGCGCTCTATCCTTCCAGGACGCCGGCGAGCGAAGCCGAGGCGCGCCTGACCCGGGGCCTGGCTCAGCTCCATGCTCAACCGGACCAGAGGCGCGACCCGGAGAGCCTGCTCCGCGAGCTCGGTGCCTTCCTCGAAGAGATCAAGAACGAGCTTCGCGAGCGGAAATAGACTCTCCATGCTTCGATGATGAGAAGGTATTGACGGTTTCATCTCCTCCTCCGTATACTATGTCAGCGATGCTTCCATCAAGGAGGAGCACAGGTGAACCAAATCGATCCATGGGCCGCTTCTGCGGAAAAGATAAAACTGCTGGTGGAGTCGTCGTTCGCGACTCGCTACGACGATCTCGAGGCGACGCTCGAGGCTTCGAGCCTGGCCGTGGCTCTCGTCGAAAAGTGGCGCAACGAGCTGCCGGAAGACGTCGTTGTCGCCGCGTGGACGCAGCATGGGAATGCCCTGCGTCTGACCAGTCGCTACGACGAGGCGGAGAGTATGCTGGCCAGGGCAGGCGAGCTACCGGTTTCCGATCCGCCAACCGGCATTCACCTTCTCTCGGTGAAGGCCAGTCTTCATCGCAACACCGGCAGGTATGAAAGCGCGGAGAGCCTGCTGGTCTCTGCGCTCGCGGCGCAGCAGCCGCTCGCAGACCCCGTTGGCTTGTCGCGGATCTACAACCTTCTGGGAATCTGCTACGTGGAATCGGGAAATCGGCCGCAAGCGTTTTGCGCTTTCCAGACCGCTCTCGACCTTCTGGGCCAGGGCTCGCCTCGCGACGTGCTTGCCGCGACGGGACACAACCTGTGCCACGCCCTCGTTGCGGCAGGCCGGCTGGAAGCGGCATCGGCTGCCCTGGTCAGCCTCGGGCCGCTCTACCGAGGCCTGACCTCCACGCGCCTGTTGGCCAAGGCCGATTGGATGCGGGCGCGGCTGTGCCGGGCTCTGAAACAGCTGCCGGCCGCCCAACTCGCGTATGAGCGTGCCTATGAGATCTTGAGCACGGGGCCGCGCTCTGCTGAGCTGGCCGTCCTGGTCAAAGAGATGAAGGAGCTGCCTGCCGCTAACTGGCCGGCTCCCGGGTTCGATCCTTCTCGAGCTGTTCCAGGCGGCTCTCCGTGTCCTCCTGGCGCCCTTCGACACGGCGGATCGCCTCCACCAGCGACTTGACCAGCTCCTCGTCGGAAGGCCCCAGCTCGAGGGGCGTCGGCTCAGGCTCACCCAAGGCGACAGCAAGATCTCCAAGGGTCGCCCCATAGCCCGCGAGCAGGCGTCCCAGGTTTTCGAGGGTCGGCCTGGGGCTGTCGTGCTCCCAGCGCGACAGTTGACCGCGGTCGATTTTCAGCTTTTCCGAGGCTTCTGTCTGCGTGGGAAAGCCTGCTCGCTTCCGGAGGCGGGCGAGGGCTCTTCCGAGGCCTTCGAGGGGGTCTTCCTGAACCATGGCCAGCATCCTAGAATGTTGCGCACTGCAAAATCAAGCCACGAAGTGAATCTCATCGCACAAAACCCCTTGACAAGCTCGCCAGGCCCACATACAGTGTGTCGCACGACAAGCGGATGCGGTTTCCGTGACGTCGGACGCGAAGCGAGGATGGAGTTGACGGGAGCCACAAATTTCCAAAGGAGAAGCCGTATGACGACGAAGCAGGCGGTCCAGGAGATGGGAGGGGAGTGGGCCGAGCTGGAGTTTGACGAAGTCTTCTGGTTCACGATCAAGGCGGAGGGGAGGCAGGAGCCGGGCGTCTTCGATCTCGGCACGGCAGGGTGTTCCTACTCCTCCTCGTTCGAGATGACGGTCAGCCAGGACCGGCCGGTGAGGCTCGAGCTCGTGCCGCTGGGGACCACCATCACGATTTATAACGAAAAGCGCTTTCCCGCCGTCATGGAGGCGGCGGGTTGACCAAGGAGAGACTCAGATGACCGAGCAGAACACTGTCCAGGAGCTCAAGGCGGAGCGGGTGCAGGAGGAGATGCAGCTCGTCGACGTGGCGGACGATCCTTTCTGGGTGTCGCTCAAGGCGGAGCGGGTCCAGGAGCCGGAGCTTTTCGCCGGTGCAAGGGGAGGGCAGCTCTCCTCCACCTTCGAGCTGACTCTCAGCCAGAAGCAGCCGGTGACGATCGAGCTCATGGCGCTGGGGGTGACCATCACGCTCCATGGGAAGCAGACCGAAAACAACGCGGCCGGCCAGACGCCGGTCCAGGACTAGGAAAGGAGGACGAGCCATGCCAAGTTTCAACGCATTTGCCGACGTCAACCGCGATCTGGAGCTTCTTCTCGACGCCGCAGAGAGGAGCCCGGAAATCCAGGCGGGGATCGAGGTGGAGCGCCAGGCCGTGGCAGAGGTGCTGGCGGACGTCAGGTCCCTCAAGGCGCGGCAGGATGAGCTGACCGCGCTGCGCCAGCAGGTCACCCAGCAGCTCAAGGCGGCCATCGCGCGGGGCAAGGATGCGGCGATGCAGCTGCGCGCCGTGGTGAAAGCGAAGTTCGGACCGAGGAACGAGCGCCTGGTCCACTTCAAGATGGCTCCCTTGCGCAAGCGGCCGCGCAAGCCGGTGGAGAAGCCGGTGCCCGAGGAGAAGCCCGAGGAGAAGCCGCCCGTCTAGTCAACCTGTGAACCCCGGGGGGGCGTGCCGCAAGCGCGTCCCCCCATTCTTTGAGACCAAACCAGGAGGTCGACCAGCGGGGCAGCGCGGACCGGTGCTCCCCGGAAAATCGCGTCCCGCAGCGCTGGCGCAGGGTTTGCTCTGGGGACTTATAGAAGATGAGATCTTGGAGGAAATGATGTTTAGCTTAACAGAGGAACAGGCTGTCCCGGAGCTGAGCCAATCCCCGCGGGCCCAGGTGGTCTACCATCCCGAGACGCACAGCCTGCACGACTGCGAATACCTGCTCGAGATCGCCGGGCGCGCGGGGCTCGGAGGTCTCTTCCTGGCCACCGATCACCCCCTCCCTCGGGGGACGGTCCTGGCCCTGGAGATCGAGGCGACCGGAAAAGACGGCGCCTTCGCCCCGCTGCGCGGCCGTGGCATCGTCTGCTGGCGCCGCCGCTGGGGCAAGCCGCGTGGCATGCACGTGGTCTTCTTCGAGATCGAGGGGCTGGGCCAGCCGGCCCGGCCCGACTCCCGCGCCGCCAGGCTGCGGATGTCCTCCCTGCCCGCGCTCTCCTGAACCTGTTCCGTAATCTGTAAAGACCATCCAAAGTCCGGACGGAAACTCCCGGGGCCGCCCCGGCCTCGCCCTGAAACCCTTGTCTTTCAGAGATTTACAAGTCGCCCAACAGGCGGCATACGGCTTGCTCTTGAGGTCGGCAAGGACATTTCAAAAAAAGGAGATTCCTCATGCGGCAACTCACCGCCCTGATTCTCATATCGGTTCTCTTCGCCGGTTGCGCCACCTCCGGCTCGCGCTGGGAGATGGCTGCGGTCGGCGCCTCGCTGGCGGACCTCGGAAGCACCGGCGGAGCCGTGGAACAAGGAATGAAGGAGCAGAACCCTCTCTATGGAAGCAACCCGTCCTCCGGTCAGATGATCGCGATCAATGCCGTCATCCTCGCGGGTGTGTGGTACCTGACGCGCAACATGGAAGACGACGCGCGCCAGAAGGTGTGGCGCAACGTGGCGGTGATCCGGATGGCGGCGGCAGCCTGGAACCTCAGCCAGAGCGGCGGCGGTTTCAAGCTCAGCTTCTGAGAGCTGGACGTCCAGGATCTGGACGCTCCAGTCCGGGTTCTGGACGGTTCAGGGGGCTTGATGAGGGCTTTCAGGCTAGCCAAGCACCCTCGCTCCATGGTATGACAGTTGCACCTTCTGCGAAAGTAAGGTGTGACAGTGAATGAAAAAATAGTCTCCTGGACCGAGGCCTCGGCGAATGCGGATCTCGAGCCCATGATGGCGGAAGCCGCACTCGCGATGGCCATGTTGACGGCCCTTCCCGTCCAGATGGCGGTGCTCGATGCGAGAGGAACGATCCGCTATGTCAATCAGACCTGGCGGGAGACGGCGCAGGCCATCGTGGGCGAGACAGGGTTGGGAAAGGTCGCGGAAGGTGTGAGCTATCTGGACGTCTGCCGGCGCTCCGAGGAGAGGGGAGACGAGTCCGCCGGGGAGGTGCGGCGGGCTCTGGAAGCGATCCTCCGTGGTGAGCTCGAGGTCTTCATGCAGGAGTACCAATACCGGTGTGCCGAGGGAGACGAGTGGTACCTGCTGTATGCCGCTCCGCTGCAGACCGAGGGCGCGGTCGTCGCTCACATCGACGTCACCGGTCACAAGATCGAGGAGCAGGAGCTCGCCCGCCGCGAGGTGAGACAGCGCCTGATCCTGGGCAGCACCTCCGAGCTGATCTCGACCCACGCGGCCGATTCCTCGTTCGTGTTCGCCTCGGGCTCGGCCTACTCCCTGCTCGGCAGCGAGCCCGAGGAGCTGATCGGCGACCGCCTGCTCGAGCTGGTCCATCCGGACGATCTGGAGAGCGCCGCGCGGACCTGGGACCGGCTCCTCTCGGGCTCGGCCCAGGAGACGGTCACGGCGCGGCTCCGGCGCCAGGACGGCCACTTCGTCTGGATGGAGACCTCGCTGCGCAGCCTGCTGCCGGGCAGCCAATCTCCGGACGAGCTCTTCGTCGCCGTCTCGCGCGACGTGACGGAGCACAAGGAGGCCGAGGAGCGGCACGCCGAGCTCCGGCTCGCTCTCGAGCGGGCCGCTTTCGAATGGCGCTCGACCTTCGACGAGATCCAGCTGCCGATTCTCCTGCTCGGTCTGGACGGTCGCATCCGGCGCCTGAATCGCGCCGCCACCGATCTGCTGGGATGGGACTACCGCGACGCCGTGGGCCGCACCATCGACGACCTCGGCTCCGGCCAGCCGTGGCAGGCGGTCGCCGCGGTGGCGGGGCGCGCTCTCGAGGGCTTCGCTCCGGAGCTCTGCGAGGCCCGCGACGAAGCCACGGGACAGACCTGGGAGGTCGAGGCCAGCCTCTCGGCCCCCGGCGATGAGCAGGCCAAGCTCATCGTACAGGTGCGCGAGATCACCGAGACCGTGCGCCTGCAGGAGTCGCTGCGGCGCTCGGAGACCATGGCGGTCTTGGGCTCGGTGGTCGGCGGCGTCGCGCACGAGGTGCGCAATCCGCTGTTCGGCATGTCTTCGGTCCTCGATGCGTTCGAGAACCGTTTCGGCGACCGGCCCGAGTTCCGGCCCTATCTCCCTCTGCTGCGTTCGGAGGTGAGCCGGATGACCGAGCTGATGCAGGCGTTGCTCGAGTATGGCAAGCCCGCCCGCCTGGAGCCGGTCCCCGGCGATCCGATCACCGCCGTGCGCGAGGCCGTCACGCTCTGCCGGCCGCTCGCCGACCGCCGCACGATCGATCTCGTGGTCGAAGGGCGCGCCGGCAGCCATGCGGTGTCGTTCGATCAACACCAGCTCGCCCAGGCGTTGAAAAACGTGATCGAAAACGCCGTACAACACGCGCCGGAGGGGAGTGTCGTCACCATCCAGGCTGCGCCGTTCTCGCAGGATGGAGCGCCCTGCGTGCGCCTCGCCGTCTACGACCGCGGTCCCGGCTTCGCTGCGGCGGACGTCGCAAAGGTGACGGAGCCTTTCT
This sequence comes from Thermoanaerobaculia bacterium, assembly GCA_035637095.1. Classification (GTDB taxonomy): domain Bacteria; phylum Acidobacteriota; class Thermoanaerobaculia; order Multivoradales; family UBA5704; genus UBA5704. The sequence continues at coordinate 45,348 of DASPXX010000295.1, read as the reverse complement.
TCTCGCGGCGCAAGGGAGGCACCGGCCTCGGGCTGGCGATCGTCTCCCGCATCGTCGAAAGCCATGGTGGCCGGCTCCGCTTGGGCAACCGGCCCGAGGGCGGAGCGGAGGTGGAAATCTTCCTGCCCGCCGCAGGTCAACCTGATTGAAAAGCGGCGGATTGAATCGAGATCTTATGGATCGAATCCTGATAGTCGACGACGAGCCGATCATCCGCTTCGGCGTCCGTGACTTTCTGACCGCGCGTGGCTTCGAGGTGGAGGAGGCGGACACACTGGAGGCGGCCCGGCGGGCCTTTCAGCGCATCCGTCCCGACGCCGTCGTCCTCGACTACGCCCTCCCCGACGGCAACGCCCTGGATCTCATCCAGGATCTGCACGCGATCGATGCCGCCGTGCCGGTGGTGCTGTTGACCGGGCACGCCTCGATCGATCTCGCGGTCCGCGCGATCAAAGAGGGCGCCGAGAATTTCCTCACCAAGCCGGTGGAGCTGTCGGCTCTCGCGGTGGTGCTCGACCGTGCGCTGGAGCACCAGCGCAGCCGGCGCCGGCAGGCCGCCCGCCAAACGCGCCAGGCGCGGGAGGTGGTCAACCCGTTCCTCGGCACCAGCCCGGCGATCCGCGCCCTGGCGCAGGAGGCGGCGCTCGCGCTGCGCTCGGATGGGCCGGTGCTGCTGCAGGGAGAGACCGGCACCGGCAAAGGCATCCTCGCCCGCTGGCTCCACGAACAGGGATCGCGCAGCCAGGAGGCCTTCGTCGACCTGAACTGCGCCGGCCTCTCCCGCGAGCTGCTGGAAAGCGAGCTGTTCGGCTATGCGCGCGGCGCCTTCACCGGCGCGGTCACCGACAAGAAAGGTCTCTTCGAGGTCGCCCACAAGGGGAGCCTGTTCCTCGACGAGCTCGGCGAGCTCGACGCCGCGATCCAGCCGAAGATCCTCAAGGTCCTGGAGGAGAAACGCTTCCGCCATCTCGGCGAGACCACGGATCGCTATGTCGACATCTTCCTGATCGCGGCGACCAACCGCGACCTCGCGATCGAGGTCAGCGAGGGAAAGTTCCGCAGCGATCTCTACTTCCGCCTGAGCACCATCCCGATCACGCTGCCCTCGCTGCGCGAGCGCAGCGAGGACATTCCGCTGCTCGCGCAGAATCTGCTCACCGAGCTGGCGCGCGATCTGCGCCGCCCCGGCATGCGCCTCCACCCGCAGGCGCACGAGGCCCTCTGCACCTATTCCTGGCCGGGCAACATCCGCGAGCTGCGCAACGTGCTCGAACGGGCCGTGCTGCGCGCCCAGCAGGAGACGATCCAGCGCGACGACCTGCGCTTCGCTCCCATGCTCGCGGGGCCGGCCGCTCTCGGTGGCGGGGCGCAGACCTTGCAGCAGGTGGAGCTGCAGCAGATCGAGAGAGCGCTCCAGGAGGCGCGGGGCAAGGTGATCAACGCCGCCCAGCGTCTCGGCATCCCGCGCAGCACTCTGTATCAGAAGATCAAAGAGCACGGTATCAATCTTTCGAGGTATCAGGCATGACTCCCAACCGGATCTCTCCCTGTCCCCGGCGTCTCCTGGTGATCGACGACGAGGAGTCGATCCTCTTCGCCATGTGGGACTTCCTGACCCAGCGCGGCTACGAGGTCGACCAGGCGCGCAGCCGGCGCGAGGCCGAGGACCTCCTCGAAACCGGCGCTCCCTATGCACTGGTGATCGCCGATCTCCGGCTCGACGTTTCTGATCCCCGCGGCGGCTTGCGCATCCTGCGCCGGGTGCGCCAGAGCTCTCCCAAGACCCGGACCATCCTGCTGACGGCCTTCGGCAGCCCCGACGTGGAAGCCGAGCTCGCGGCGGTCGGCGCGGACCGCCTGCTCTCCAAGCCGCAGCCGCTCGAACGCATCGCCCGCGAGGTGGATCTCCTCCTCGCCAACGGAGCCGCCGTCTAGCCGTCCACACGCTGGACGAAGCGTCTCGAAACCGGAGGTAAACCTGTGTTCAATCCTGTCAATCCGCCCGCGCCGACCGCGGTATCTCTTTTGCACCATCCCCGGTCCGAGTCCACTATCTAAGCCGGGAGGTCACGATGTCCGAATCCCTTGCTGCACCCTGGAGGATCGAGGTCCTGCTGGCGGCGAACCCCAACGAAGAGCGTCTGCTGCGCGCTCACCTCGCTCTGGCCCGGCCCGGAATCTTTCGGGTTTCCGCCGTACCGAATCTGAATGACGCCGTCGCCGAGCTGCGCCGGCGTCCTTACGATCTGTTGCTGGTCTCGCTGCACCCATCGGATCCATCCGGCGCGGAGGTCCTCTTGAAGATCCGCGGGCTGGCCTACCGCATCCCCGCCGTCGTGGTGGCCTGGGGAGCCGATGAGGAGACCGCGCTCAAGGCCGTCGAGGCCGGGGTCCAGGAGGTGCTCGATCCCGACACGCTGCGTCCGGAGACCCTCGGGCGGACGCTGCGCCATGCGATCGCGCGCCACCGGCTCCTCGTCGAGCTGCGCCGGGCGCAGCAGGCCTCGGGCTCGCAGACCTTCTTCGACTCGGTGACCGGTCTCGCCACCCGCGGCGCGTTCATCCACCGCCTGGAAGAGACGGTGAGCCTGGCGCAGCGGTTCGGCGAGCATCCGGTGGTCCTGTTCGTGGGGCTCGACGGCCTGTCGCAGGTCAGCGAGTCGCTCGGCCCGCTGCTCACCGCCCGGGTGCTCCAGGAGACGGGCCGGCGGCTGCTCTGGTGCGTACGCAGGTCCGACCTGACGGCGCGCCTGGGCGGTGGACGCTTCGCCGTCCTGCTCCCCAACGTGCCGAACTTCCAGGCGGTCAACGCCGTGGCGGAGCGCATCCGCCTCACCCTGGCCGAGCCGATGGAGAACCATTCGCGCCGGCCGCAGCTGACCGCCAGCCTCGGGCTCTCCTGCTATCCCCATGACGGGGAGACCGCGGAAGCCCTCCTGCAACAGGCCGAAGTGGCGCTCGCCCGGGCGCGGGCGAAGGGAGGCAACTGCAGCCGCTTCTCCCGCAATCTCGTCCTGCTCCTCCGGCCGGAGGCCGGAGCGATCCCGGCCCCTGCCCTGGCCGATCGGCCGCAGGCAGCCGGAGCGAGGTGATGATGACGCCCGCCGCCGCCACACGAGCCCTGCTGATCGAGGACGATCCGGGCGACGCCCGGTTGGTGGCCGACGGTCTGCGCAGCCAGCCGGCGGGCTTCGAGCTCCAGGTCGCCGGCCTTCTCTCCTCGGGTCTGGACCGTTTGCGCGAGGCGCGGCATGACGCGCGAAGGTACGACGTCGTGCTGCTCGATCTGTTCCTGCCGGACAGCCAGGGGCTCGACACCTTCATCCGTCTGCAGGAGGCCGCCGGCGATCTGCCCATCCTGGTCCTCACCGGGCCGGACGACGAAGAGCTGGCCGCGCAGGCGGTGCAGGCGGGGGCGCAGGACCATTTCGTCAAGGAGAGCCTCGACGGGCCGGCCCTCGCGCGGGCCATCCGCCATGCCATCGATCGCAAGCAGGGGGAGCTCCGCCTGGAGCGGGCCAATCGCGAGCTCGGGAGCTTTCTGCGCCTCTCCGCGATCGGCTTGACCGAGGAGCCTCTCGCCACCACCTGCGAGCTGATCCTCGCTGAAATCTGTTCCGCCACGCGCTTTCCGGGCGCCTTCCTGGACCTCTGGGACGGCGAGCAGCGGGTGCTCCGCCTGCTCGCCCAGCGTGCGATCGAGCCGCCGCTCCCCGAAGGCGAGCGCCCGGCAGCCGATACAGACCTCCCGGCGCGCGCCGCGGACGCGGCGATCCCCCTCGTCGAGCAGCTCGCCGATGGATCGCTCGCCGTCTGCATCCCGATGAAGGTGGCCCAGCGGGTGCTCGGCACCCTGACGTTGACCGGCCCTGCGGGAGGCGCGTCCGGCGCTCCCGACGCGAGCTTCCTGACCTGGCTCGAGGGACTGATCCAGCAGGTGGCGATCATCGTCGAGCACAAGCGGCACGAGCAGCACATCCGGCTCCAGGCCCGGATCCTCGCCGACGTCCGCGACTGCATCATGGTCACCGACCTCCAGGGGCGGATCATCTATTGGAACCAGGGGGCACAGATGATCTTCGGGTATACCGCCGACGAGGTGCTCGGCGAGACCACGGCCCTGCTCAATGGCTCGCGCGGTCCCCAGACGCAGGAAGATCTCGGAGTCCTGAAGCTGGGGCAGAGCCGCATGGAGTGGCCGGGGCGGCACAAGGACGGCTCGCGCGTGTGGGTCGACATCCAGGTGAACCCGATCCACGACTCTTCCCGCGTCCAGATCGGCTGGGTCGGCATCTCCAAGGACATCACGGAGCGCAAGGCGATGGAAGCGGAGCGCCGGCGTCTGGTGCACGACTTGAACGAGCGGGTCAAGGAGCTGACGGCGCTCCACGAGGCCTCGAAGCTCGTGCAGCGGCGCGACCTCGAGATTTATGATCTGTTGCTCAAGATCGCCGCTCTCCTGCCTCCCGCCTATCAATATCCTGAAATCGCCGCGGCGCGGATCACCTGTGGCCGGATGTTCGCGGAGAGCCCGGGCTTCCTGGAGTCTCCCTGGTCGCAGCGCGCCACGTTCACCAGCGGTGACATCGAGGGGGTGCTCGAAGTGGTCTATCTCGAAGAGCGGCCGGTCGTTGCGGAGGGTCCGTTCCTCGCCGAGGAACGTTTCCTGCTCGATTCGATGGCTGAGATGCTGCGCATCCATCTGGATCGCGCCCGGGCGGAGGAGGCCCAGCGCGAGAGCGCCAACAGCCTGCGTCTGATGGTTCAGCAGATGCCGGCGATCCTGTGGACCACCGATCTGTCGCTGCGGATCACCTCGTCGCAGGGGGCGGGGCTCGCGACAGTCGATTCCGGGCTGGACGCCAGCGAGGGGCGCACCGTGCTCGACGTCCTGGGAGATGGCGCCGGCGTGGCGGTCGCCGCGCACCGCCGCGCCCTGGCCGGAGAATCGGTCAGCTACGAGGTGGAGCAGAACGGCCGCACTCTCGCCTCGCACGTCGAGCCGCTGCGCGGGTCCCAGGGAGAGATCGTCGGCTGCATCGGCACCTGTCTCGACGTCAGCGGCCAGCGCGAGGCCGAAGAGGGGTTGAGCGAGGTCAACGAGACGCTCAAGGCGCTCATCGAGGCCTCGCCGCTCGCCATCTTCACCGTCGACGCGGAGAGCCGGGTCACCTTGTGGAGCCCGGCCGCCGAGCGGACCTTCGGCTGGACGGCCGCCGAGGTGCTCGGCCGGCCGCTGCCGATCGTCCCGGACGACAAACGGGACGAGGAGCTGACTCTGCGCCAGAGCGTCCTCGCGGGCGAGCGCTTCATCGGTCTGGAGACGCGGCGCCGCGACAGCTCCGGCGAGATGCTCGACGTCCGCATCTCGGCCGCGCCGCTGCGCGACGCCCGCGGCCAGATCAGCGGGCTGGCCCAGCTGGTCGAGGACATCAACGACCGCAAGCGGGCCGAGCGGGCGATCCGGCGGCTCGCCTCGATGCCCGAGCAGAGCCCGGATCCGCTGGTCGAGCTCGATCTCGCCGGCAATACGGTCTACGTCAATCAGGCGGCGCGCTCCTGCTTTCCCGACCTCCAGGCGCTGGGCTCGTGGCACCCGGTGCTCTCGCGCGTGGCTCCGATCATCCAGCGCTTCCGCCACGGCGAGCGCAAGTCGTTCTCCTTCGAGGTCCTCCACGAGGAGAAGGTCTTCCACCAGATGGTCTACTTCGTCTCCGACAGCAGTCTGGTGCGGGTGTTCCTGCAGGACGCCACCGAGCAGCACCGCGCCAAGGAGCTGCTCGAGCGCGAGGCGCTGCACGACCGCCTGACCAGCCTGCCCAACCGCGATCTCTTCCTGAAACGGACGAGCGAGACGCTGAGCCGGCACAACGGCACGGAGTCGGCGCCCTGCGCCGTCCTCTCGCTCGACCTGGACCGCTTCAAGGTGGTGAACGACAGCCTGGGGCAGCTCGCCGGCGACCAGCTCCTGGTCGAGATCGCGCGTCGCATCACGGCCTGCCTCCGCAGCTGCGATACCGCGGCCCGCCTCGCCAGCGACGAGTTCGCGATCCTCCTCGACGGGACCGACGGGTTGACCGAGACGCTCATGATGGCCGAGCACCTGATCGAGACGATCGGGCAACCGATCGAGGTCTCGCGCCAGGAGATCTTCCCCAGCGTCAGCATCGGCGTGGCGCTCGGCACGAGCTACGAGGAGGCGGAGCAGATGCTGCGCGACGCTCAGGTGGCGATGTACCGGGCCAAAGGGCTCGGCGGCAGCCGCTACGAGCTGTTCGACCGCGCGATGGCGCGCCGCCCGCTCGAGCGGCTGCGCCTCGAGAACGACTTGCGGCGGGCCCTGGAGCGCTCCGAGCTCAAGCTGTACTACCAGCCGGTGGTGCGGCTGGAGGACGGCGCGGTGGCCGGCTTCGAGGCGCTGCTGCGCTGGCCGCGGCCGGACCGGATGATCCCGCCGGCGGAATTCATCCCGGTGGCCGAAGAGACCGGCCTCATCGTACCGATCACCTATCAGACGCTCACCGAAGCCTGCCAGCGGCTGCGCGAGTGGTCCTCGCAGCCGGTCTCGGTCTATGTCAACGTCTCCGGCCGCCTGTTCTCCGCCCCCGGGATCGTCGAGCGCGTCCAGGCAGCGCTCGACAGCTCGCAGATCGACCCCGCGCGGCTGGTCCTGGAGATCACCGAGAGCGTCCTGATGGAAGATCCCGAATCGGCGGCCGAGACGCTGGCGCGCATCCGCGACCTCGGCGTGCGCCTGACGATCGACGATTTCGGCACCGGCTATTCGTCGCTCGTCTATCTGCAGCGCTTCCCGGTGCACTGCCTCAAGATCGACCGTTCCTTCGTGGCCAAGATCGGCGAGCACGGCGAGAGCCCCGAGATCCTGCGCGCCATCGTGAACATGGCCCAGCGTCTGGGGATCGGCGTCGTCGCCGAGGGGATCGAGACCGAGCAGCAGCTGTCTCAGCTCATCGCGCTCGGCTGCCGCCTCGGCCAGGGATATCTCTTCTCGCGGGCGGTGGACCGCGAGACCGCGCGCGACCTGCTCTTCCAGCCGCCGCCCTGGGCCCCCCTCTTCCAGGGCGCGGCCAAACCGCACAAAGCCGAACGAGGCGGCCTGCGCGCCGTCCGGGCTCTGCGGCCGTGAAGGGGAGGCGGATTGAAACCTGGGGATAGGGCGGAGGGCGCGCTCAGGTCGTCGCCATCGCGTGCCGTTTGCGGTGGGCCTCGACCTTGATGCGGTTCAGAAAGACCTGCAGCGGGCGATCCGGAGTCCCGGGCTCCTGGCGGGCCGGGTGAGCCGCGCGTCCGCCGGAGGCCGCTTTCCAGCGCGTGGAGAGCAGCGCAGCGGACCGGCGATGTACCTCCGCCGCCTGCTTGTCGGGATAGACCAGGTTGAGAGCCGCCCTCCAGAGCTCGTCCAGGATGCGGAGGCGCAAGTCGTTGCGGGAGAAGCTCATCTCGGATCGGCAACGCTGGGCTGCCTGGAGGAAGTCGCGGATGTCCGGAAGCTGACCCCCGGTCCTCGGATCGACCAGGCCATCGAGATAGGCGAACCAATCATCCCAAGTCCTCATGTCCGGCTCCCTGTTTGATGACTTCATGGTGAGCTAGGAGAGGACGGATGTCCCAGTCCGGACGGGTGGGGTGCGGCGCGTGGGTGGGTGGCCTACTCAGTCTGAAAGAGATCCTCGACGATGCTCCACAGATCCTCGACCTCGTCGTCGGTGAGCGCGCGGATGCTTTCCGCGGACAGCTCGCCGTCGCGGGAGGCGAGGCTGCGGATCTGCTCGTACCGCGCCTGAAGGGAAGGAGGGAACTCTTCCCGCTTGAGGCTCACCAGGGCCCAGAGCAGGACTCTCTCCAGCCTCGCCCGTTCCTTGTCCTTCTGCGTCAGCTCTTCCACCATGTCGAGGTCCAATCACCCGGTGCGTCGAGTCCGAGAACTGGACATTGTAGCAAGAGAGGAGCAGGACCGCTCTCCTCAGGCCGCGGCGTTGTGCGCGTGCCTCCCCAGACACTCGCGAACCAGATCATAGGACACCGGCTTCTGCAGATAGCCGGCGGCGCCGAGGGCACAGAGGTCCTGCGGCAGCGACGGATCGGTCTGGGCGCTGGCGACGACCACCGGGATCCCGTGCGTCAGGCTGGACTTCTTCAGCCGCTTCAGGGTGTCCACCCCGGAGCCGCCGGGCATCTTGATGTCCAGCAGGATGACGTCGGGACGCAACCGCATCGCCAGGTTCAGCGCCTGCACGTTGTCGTACGCGACCACGACCTCGAATCCGTCGCCCTCCAGACGGGAGGACAGGAGCTCGACGAACATGGGGTCGTCATCGGCGATCAGAACCCTGGGGGGCATGATTCGTCCTCCTCGAGGATCTGTGCGATCTCCTCCTGCAATGCCGAGATTTCCCGGCTCAGGTCGTCGACCGCTGCCGCATCGGCGGGATCGCCTTTGCGCGCGTTCTCGTCGAGCCGCCGCGCGGCCTCGAACGCTCTCCCTTTGCACCAGTACCCGATCATTCCCTTGAAAGCATGGGCTGCTTCAGAGACCGCCACCGCGTTTCCTCCGGCGACGGCCTCCCGGAGCTGGCCCAGGCGACGCTCGACCTCGTGGTCGAAGATCTTCGCCAGGCGCCGCAGGAGCTCGGGGTCGCCCCCCACCTCCTCGAACAGGGTCTCGCGATCGATCTGGCTCGCGGGGGGCAGGGCGGCGCTGGCTGCGGCCGGCGCGGCATGGGTCAGCGACGCGATGGCCCGCAGCAGATTCTCGGCGCTGACCGGCTTGCAGATGTAGTCGTCCATGCCGGCGCGCCGGCACATCTCCTGGTCTTCCTGCAGAGCATGGGCGGTCATCGCGAGGATCGGCACGTGCCCGCCGCTCTCGTTCTCGTGCTGGCGGATCGCGGCCGTGGCCTGCAAGCCGTCCATCTCCGGCATCTGGACGTCCATGACGACGAGGTCGAACTTCTGCCGGGCCATCGCCTCCAAGGCCTCCCGGCCGCTCCCTGCCACGGCCACCGTGTGCCCCTGCTTGGTCAGCAGCGATCTGGTGAAGAGGACGTTGAAGCGGCTGTCGTCAGCCACCAGGACGTGCAGCGGGCGCACCGGAGCCGGCGTGGAGGCCGCGAGCGGACCGGCCGGCCGGCAAGGGCCCGTCTCCTTCTCGGGGGCGAGGAGGAGCTGGACCGTGAAGCGGAACGAGCTCCCCTTGGCCAACTGGCTTTCGACCGCGATCTGCCCTCCCATCTGCTCGACCAGGCTCGCGGCGGCGGCCAGCCCGCGTCCCTGGAAGATGAGCTGCTGCTTGTTGAGCGGGATGCCGGCCCCGGTATCGGAGACGGCAAAGCGCAGCCGGACCACGCAGCCGGACACGTTTTCGCGATGGACCCGAACGGAAATCCCTCCAGTCTCGGTGAACTTGATTGCGTTCTCGACGACATGGATCAGGATCTGGCGGAGGCTGTCGGCGTCGCCGGCCAGCGCGTCGGGGACGTCGGGAGCCACGAAGATTTCGAGCTGCAGCTTTTTGCGCGTTGCGGCCAGCCGCAGCGGCGCGAGCGTTGCGGCGAGAAGCGACCGCAGCGACAGCTCGGCTGGATCGAAGGACAGCTCGGCCGCCGGTGGACTGGATGGGGAGACATGGGCTGTGCTCATGGGACCTCCTGGGCCGGCGGGCGCCGCCTGCCCTCTGGTTCGAATTCGTCATGCTCGCGCACCACCGGGGTGCGCCTCCCGGGAACGGGCTCGAAGGTGGGCGGTTCCTCACCGCCGGGAGACAGATGTGGGTTGCCGGCGGACCCGCCGCGGCGCTCCATCGATTCAGGGACGGCCACGGATTCGATCCGCCAGCGCAACCTCATGGCCTGCCGCCCGGCACGCCGGATCTCTCCAGGCATCTCGAGAACCCAGGAGATCTCGAATCCTCCCGAGAGAGCCGAAGGAAAGCTTTCGAAGACGGGAGAGAAATCGTCTACTCCGGCCCGGCCGGCGCGACCGATCCCTCCCCGCGCATTGCGCGTCGTGAAGAGGAGCCGGCAGTCCGGCGGAGCTCCCTCCGCCAGGACGCTGAGGCGGAGAGCCCGGCCGGGGAGGAGCTGCGCCTGATGGAAGCTCACCACCACCGGACGCGTGGGATCGCTGGAGCCGCCGATCGCAGCGCTGTCGAAGGCGATCTGCTGAGGCAGCTCGATCGACACCTGCTCCTGGACGACCGGGGGCGCGGTGATCCCGAGCGAGGAGAGAGCGACGGCGGCGACGAGATGGTGCCACATGGTCACGACAGGTCCTGGAAGATGATCGGGCGCTGCTTCCGCATCACGCGGAGAGCGACATTGTCGAGCGAGCTGCCCGGCGGCAGCCCGAGATCCATTCGCGACGGAGCCGCCAGGATGAATCCCTGCGGCAGGTGGGCTGGATCGATTTCCAACCGATAGCTCCCGGAGGACAGGTTGAAGAAACCGAAGCTCCCGTCCGCCTCTGTGCTGGTCGCGCGGTCGCCGAGGAGCACGACGACACGGCCGACCCCCTCGTCGGGAGACGGGCGGCCGTCGCCATCCCGGTCCTCCCAGACCCGGCCTCTCACATGGCCCAGAGGCACCAGCTCCAGGTCGATCTCGGCGCGGTCCCGGCCCTTGATCTCGACGCCCCGGGCGCCGCGGGCGGCCCAGGAGGCCGGCAGGGCATCCTCCGGGATCCGTGCCTCGTACTGCCCGCGCGGCACGTGCGGGATGGCATAGCTGCCGTCGTCGGCGGTCACCGTGCGATAGGGTCCGAGCTCGACCACCGTCCCGGCCGGCGCCGGCCCCATCGGGGAGGCGACACGGCCGGTGACGAGCCCACCTCCGGCCGGCGTCCCGATCTGCATGATCCGGCCGACCTGGAGCTTGAAGCGGGGTTGATCAGCCCATCCTCCTGCGTCCTGGAAGGAGTAGAAGCGCCCGAATTCCGCGAAGAGCGAGAAGCCCCGCGGCAGATCCTGGGTCAGACGCACGCGCAGCGGATCGTCCGCCGGCGCGCTGGGTGACAGGGCCCAGACCTGCAGCGCCGTCCGCCGCACAGGCCGCCAGGAAATCGTGAGCTGCTGCCACGGCTCGGCGCTCCCCAGGCCCGCCCATTGGCTCACCGACTGCAGGTCGAATTTCAGCCGGGAGCCGGCGTCGAACGTGGCGGACGCGCGGAGCTCCTCCAGCTCTCTCCGGACCGGCGGCCGCCCGAACAGCGACGCGGCCTCGCTCCACCGCCGCTGCCAGCGGACGCGCAAACGGACCGGTCCGAGCGGTGCTCCCAGCAGCACCGCATCGGTACGGGCCCGCCCGAGGCCGGTCGCCAGCGCCACGCTTTCCACGCCCATCTCGGCACCGCGGACCAGAGGGACGTGCAGGGACAGGGTCGTCTGATCGAACGCGTTCTCGTCCTCGCCGCTGCGGCTCCAGCCACCCTGCACACCGATCTTCAGGGGAAGCTCCAACCCGCCTGAAACCCCGAAGCCGCCCCCCAGGTCGTCTCGCCTCCAGTAGCCGAAGAGGCCCATGTGGTCGCGTTGCCAGCGGCCGCGGAGGAGGCACGAGCCGTCCGTCGCAATCTCCCCGGAGATCCCGGCGCTCCGCCCCAGGCCGAGCTCATCGTGATAAGCCAGCACGGTGTCCTCGCCGCCTTCTCCGAGATACAGCGAGAGCGTTGGCCATGCCCGCGGCTCGGCGGCGGCGCCTCGCCTGCGGATCAGCCGGACCCCTTGGGCCGAGCCCCGGATGTCGCTGAACAGATCGCCTGCTTCACCGCCCCACCCGGTCTCCGGGTCGGACAGGGAAGCGCGCCCTTGCGTCATCTCGAGCCCCGCGGGGTCGCCGGCCAGCCGTCCGGACATCTGCGCCTCCCAGCCGCGGACCGAGCCGAGGGCCGAGAGCTCACCGGTCCAGCCCTCTCCGAGGACGTGCGCCACGGCCATGTCGAGGCGGAGGCTCTCGCGGGCCGGCGGCAACACGACTTGCGAGGGCAGCGGCGCGCCGACCTCCGCCGAGCCCGCCGGCGCCGGCGGAGCGGCGATCACAATGGGCTCCCAGCCATCCCCGGTCGTCCCGCCTGCCGTTTGTCCTGTCCCGGGCGCCACCAGGTCGAGCCGGTGCGCGGCACGGTCGAGGACGAGCGAGAGGCCGGCGAGCTCGGCCACGGCGGCGGCCGGCAGGTACACGGAGCGATCTTCCAGACGCAGCGGGAGGTCGAGGAGGATCTCCTCGCCCGGTGCCCTCAGCCGCGATTCCCCGGCCGCGCCGCTCCAGATCCGCCCCTCCCGGTCGCGCACGGAGACCGCGCCGCCGTCCACCCGCACGGTGAGCCCCAGCAGGGTCGCGAGCGCCGCCACGTCCACCAGGACGGCTTCGCCGGCCTCGCGGGGGGCGGCCGCACGCGAGGCATCCAGGCCGAGCACCGTGACACGCCAGGAGTCTGCCGCGGCCTGGACCACCGGCAGCAGCAGACCCAGGATCAGGATCAGGGTGTCAACGCACCGGACGCGCGGCGTCATGGCGGATCTCCATTTCCTTCTGGACGCCGATCAGGTGGTCGAGCCCCGCATCGAGGATCACCCGTACGCGGTACCGGCCGTCCGGCAACATCGAGGCCTCGGGCAGCTTCGCGGTCAACGTGTGCGTGCGGGCCGGCTCGGTCAGGACCCTGGCCCGCGGCAGAGCCACGCTGGCCACGGGCGTCTCTCCGCCGGGAGCCAGAAACTCGATCCGTCCCTTGACGGCGACCGGCGCATTGCCGAGGTTGCGGACCTGCACACGGGCACGGGCCTGCGAGAGATCGACGCTGGCGACCTCGATCCGGCGATCGACCGGCGCGAGATCGACGAAGATCCCCGTCGAGATCGAGGAGAGGAAACGAAGGCCGACCCCCTTCGGCGTGACGAGCGGGTCCGGAATCTCGTCGACCGTGAGGACGCACCAGTAACCACCAGGCCCGGCCTCTGCCGGGACCGCCACCGTCACCCGGATCGAGAGGTTGCCTCCGCCGGCGACCGCCGTCTCCGCCGGGTTCAGGGAGATCCAGGGTGCGCACGAGCGAGAGAGCGTGCCGGCCGGGCGATAGAACGAATGCGAGCCGTCCTCGTCCTCCCACCAGTCCTCGGGGCGGGAGCGGAAGTGCACCGTGGGTTGCCCAGGCGAGAGGCGCAGCCGGAACTCCCGGTTGACCACCTCTCCGGGCCGGGCATGGACCACGATGTTGTCGAAGGCCGATTGGAACTCCAACCCGAAGAGAAAACTGCCATGCAACAGGAGGAGAACGGCGATGCAGAGGGTGCGAGCGATCAGGTTTTTCATGATGGGCTCCCGCGTGAAAGGTGGGGCGCCGGTGAAGGCGGCCCCACCTGTCCCGATTCACTGAGTGTTGCGCCTGGCCCAGATTTCTCAGATGCTCTGGAATTTCCAGGTGATGGTGAGAGTGTGGTTGCCGGCACGAATGACATCTGTGTCCGAGGCCAGGGTGAAGAGCAGATCGTCGGTGCTGCAGGCGGCGCCGGTCGGATCCTCGTCGCATGTGGCCACCTCGGTGTAGCTGCTGTCCGTGGTCAGCGCGCCATCGTTGTTGGTCCCGTTGGTCCAGGTCGACGCCCAGGACACAGAGCTCGCCGCCCAAGTGGCGGTGGATTCAGCGGCCGGCGTGCTGAAAGCTGCCGGCGATGCGATCGAGACCTTCAGCTGATTGCCCGCTGCGAGCGCGATCTGGGTGATGTCGACTGAAGCGGCGGCGTCCGCGTCCGTGTCGGCGGCAACGTCGGCCACCTCGAAGTTCACGGTGGCGGGCACCAGGACGCGCGCCTGCTCGTGCACGTCCGCGGTGAAATCAGTCTCCTGACTGGTGTCCGGACCGGCCGACAGGTCCACCAGGGTCTGCGCGAAAACCCCTCCAGCAACCAGCGCCATCACAGCCATTCCCAAGAAAATCTTTCTGAACATTTTGTGCTCCCTTCCTCTTTAACTTCTGTTTTCTGTTGCTCGTCTTGCTCAGGCCTCCGGGCCAACGGGGCCCGGAGGCCATGAAGGACTGGATCAGGTGACTGGAGGCTCCTTCGTGTTTTACCTCCTTTCTCAATCCCTTCCTTGCTTCCGGACGCCAGTCATCCAGAGCATGGGGCGTGCCAACGATCGAAACCAATGGCCTGCAGAGGGGAGGTCTCTTTCTTTTCTGAAGAATACGTGAACCGTCCATCCAACCGCCGGACGAAGCGTCCAGATAGACGACATTCTATGAATCGGGAAATGCGGTGTCCGGCGCCCGGATACGCCGTCCAGATCCGGGACGCGCCCGCGGGACCGCTCCGCAAGAGCCTTTAGTTTTCAGTGGATTGGGTGCTGCGGCGCCCGGTATCGGGTTTGCAACAGAGGAAGTTCCGGAACCTGATTGACCAGAAGCAAGGAGGAAGGTCCATGAGCGCGATTTCCGCCAGCGAGTCTGTCATTCCCCAAACGGAAGCCTACCGCGTCAACGTCGCGGGGATGCCGGCGAGGGTCCATTTATGGAATGGGGACGTCGTCGAAGCCAACTTCTATCTCCGCCTCTCGGGAGCCATGGGCCCGGGCATGGAAGGCCTGGGAGAACGCCTGAACGATACGAAGACGATGTTTCTCGCCTGCAAGGTCGACCAACAGGTGCAGCTGCTGCACTTGAACGCGATCGCCTACATCTATGTGCCGGGATTGACCGATGAGGTCGAGCACCTCGAGAGCCTGGGCGCGCAGCGCCAGCCGGCCCGCATCACCCTGCGCACCTGCGAAACTCTGCACGGAGAATTCCTTTCGATTCTGCCGCCGAGCCGCTCGCGGGTCTCCGACCTGCTCAACGAGCCCGGCCGGCGGTTCGTCCTCTTCCTGCACCAGGGTGGGACCTGCTGGGTGAACCGCAAAGCGATCGCGCGCGTCTGGACCTAGTAGGGCGGCGGCGCGACGGATCCTTCGTCGTCCCCGAGCCCGGTCAGGCCCGTCATCTCCCCGAGCCGCTTGCGGACTGCCGGGTCCTGGAGCAGCTTCATCAGCTTTTCCGGATCGGCGCCCGCGCGGTCCGTATCGCGGATGCCCAGGGCGGCGAGGTCGATCTCCCGGTTGGCCGGGCGCCGCGCCCGCGCTCCGGCGAGCCGCTCGCGCAGAGCCGCGGCCTGTTGCGGCGCGATCTCCCATTTGAGGACGATCACCCGCTGCACCGCCGGCCTTTCGCTTTGCCACTCCGCTCCGAGCTGCCGGACGGCATCGGCGAACTCCGCCGCGTCCTGGGCGGAATCCCACTCGGTGACCCAGGCGAGCAGGCGCCGGCCGCTCTTCGCGCTTCCTCTCTGATAGACCGCGAAGCGGTCGCCCCCCCAACCGGCCGCGGCCGTCTCGTCGCGCAGCAGGATGCGCACCGCGAGCTCGCCCATCTCGCCCTCGGCGACCTTGGCGAAGCCGGGCAGCGCCCCGGCGAGATCCGGCAGCTCCACGGCGACCGGGTCGTCGCGCCGGCCATGCCACTTCTCGGGATGGAGGATCTGCTCCGAAGAGCGTGGCGGATCGCTGCGGAAGGCGTGATCGAGCAGCTTCTGCCCGCCCTTCTGGCGCACGCTGATGCAGAAGCGGCTCCCCTGGCTGTAGCTGAACAGCAGGGTTTCGCGGATGAACGGCGGCGCCTCGGCGAGCAGCTCCTGGGAGCCCGCGGCGGCCAGGTCTCGGGAGCTTCCCATCGCCTGTGCCAGCAGATCGTCCGCCCCCGGCAGCTCCTCGATGGGCATTCCCAGGAGAGCGTCCAGCATGGTCAAGGTGGCGTCGCCCTCGGCCAGCGCCTGCCGGGCGGTCGACGCATCGGACATGGGATCGCCCTTGGCGAACGTGGTGAGATCGAAATACTGGTCCTGCAGCGCGTGTGTCAGCTCATGGACGAGCACCATGTCCTCGGCGCGCTGCGGATCGAGCCCGGCCTCCTTCTCGCGGCCTCCCAGGACCTGGCCCTCGCGGAGCACCAGGCTCAGGGATTTCTTCTCCGGATCGTAATAGCCGGCGATCTCCTGGGTCAGGAGCCTGGGGAGGAACGTCGCCAGGTCGAGGCTCTCGGGGATCAGCCCGAACGTCTTCAGGGCGATCTCCGTGGAGCGCAGCTCGCCGGGGGGCATGTCCTCGCGGAGAGACGCGGCGACCTCCTTGGCGAGATCCTTCTCGCTGAGCGTCCGCGACCGGACCTCTTTCTTCGCGCGCAGGCCGCGCCAGGTCTCCGCCTGGTGCAACAGCTGTCGCAGGTGCTCCTGTTGTCCTGCGGGGTCCCTCACCCCCGGCCCCTCTCCCGCGAGCGGGAGAGGGAAGCACAGCAAAGACAGCGACAAGAGTGCAGCCAGGCCGGGGGTGAGAGACCTCACTCCTCCTCCTCGTGACACATCCGGTCGATCGCCACCGCGCAGGCCAGGATCAGGGCATGGTCCTCGCCCTCGGCGACGTCCACGCCGTAGGTGTCCCGCAAGGCAAACCATCGTTTGGAGATGCTGGCGACCTCGCGTCCGTTGCGGGTGACCGTGTATTCGTGATCGAGCAGGTCGCCGCGCGCTTCCAGCTCGTCGCCGCCCGCGTCGACGTGGAACTTGCAGTGCAGGGGGGAGAAGAGAGACTTGTGGATCGAGACGTCCGGACCGCCCTCGCGGGAGATCTCGTAGGTCTTGCCGATCGCCAGGAGCTTCTTGTGGATGCGGGCGACCCGGTTCCCCGCCGCGTCTTCGAGGTCCAGCGCGTCGCGCAGGGTCAGGACCTTGCCGTCGACGCGGAACGCTTCGCGGCCGCTCTCGTCCCGGATGACGTAGTCGTCGCCGAGGCTCAGGATCTTCTCTTGCATCACGTATCTCATGCTTCCTCCTCGGGAGAAGAGTAGCCATTCCGAGGGCCGGACGAAAGGGAAGGCGCGGGAGAGGTGCCCGGGTGAGAGCCTACTCCGGCTTCTTCCCCGCCACCTCTCTGAGCTGCCTCGGCAGCTGGCGGGTATCGATGGGCTTGGCGATGTAGGCATCGCAGCCGGCTGCGAGCAGCTCGTCGCGCGGGTAGGATTCGGGGAAGGCGGTCACCACCACGATGGGGATGCGGCTGGTTTCCTGGTTGGCTTTGAGCTGCCGGACGAGCGCCAGCCCGTCCATCCCGGGCAGCCGGAGGTCGAGCAGGATGACGTCGGGCGTCGCCGTCAGGATGGCCTCCACGGCTCCCTCGGCCGAGGCTCTCTCGTGAACGACGTGGCCGTCCATCTTGAGCACCACGCTCAGCAGCTTGCGGTCTGTCGGATGATCTTCAATGACCAGCACGTTCATTGGAGTACCTCTTGCGCAAGGCGGCGGCGCTCAGGACATCCGCGACCTGCTGCGGCAATTTCCGCGTATCGATCGGTTTCGTGATGTAACCGTCGCATCCCGCGGCGAGCGCCTTTTGATCGTCGCCCTTCATGGCGAAGGCGGTCAAGGCGATGATCGGGACGTGCTGCAGCCGCGCATCCGCCTTGAGCTTGCGCGTGAGGGTCAGGCCGTCCATGCCGGGCAGCGCGATGTCCATCAGGATCAGGTCGGGAATGGTGTGCTTCAGGATCTCCTGCGCCTCCTCGGCATCCGCGGCCCGGCCGATCGAATAGCCTTCGAACTCCAGCACGTCGCAGGCGAGCTTCAGGTTGACCGGATTGTCGTCGACCACGAAGATGAAGGCGCTCATGGCAGCATGGCTCTCGGGATGGCCTGGGTCGGCTCATGGATCATCGGCAGGTCCACCGTGAACGTGCTCCCCTTCCTGGGCTCGCTCTCCACCGTGATGCTCCCCTTCTGGAGCTCGATGATCTTCTTGGTGAGCGCCAGGCCCAGGCCCGTACCCTGGTGGCGCCGTGCGAAGCCCGAATCGAGCTGCTGGAACTCGATGAACAGCTTCTCGAGATCCTCCGGCTTGATGCCGATGCCGGTATCGCGCACCTGCAGCCGGACGCGGTCCGGATCGCGGAGGTTGGCGACGATCTCCACGCTCCCGCCGTCCTCGGTGAACTTGACGGCATTCGAGAGCAGGTTGTAGAGGATCTGCTTGAACCGCTGCTGGTCGAGCGTGACGTGGCCGACAGCCGGCGCGATCTCCCGGCGCAAGGTGATGTTCTTCTTCGTGGCGAGCGGCGAGATGATCGAGCACACCTCCTCGACCGCCCGCGGCAGCGTGAAGGTCTCGGGGAAGAGCTCCATCTTACCGGATTCCACCTTCGACAGGTCGAGCACGTCGTTGATCAGCTGCAGCAGGTGCCGGCCGCTGTTCAGGATGTCCTGGAGGTATTCCTTCTGCTTGGCGTTGAGGGGGCCGGGCCGCTCGTCGACGAGGAACTCGGAGAAGCCGATGACGGCGTTGAGCGGCGTGCGCAGCTCATGCGACATGTTGGCGAGGAACTCGCTCTTCAGCCGGCTGGCCTCCTGGAGAGCCTGCTCGAAGCGCTTGCGCTCGGTGGCGTCACGGATGGCGCTGGAGACGAACAGGCCCTCCTCCGTCTCTATTGGGCTCAAGCTGATCTCGACCGGGAACTCCGTGCTGTCCTTGCGCAGCCCATAGAGCTCCAGGCCGGCGCCCATCGCGCGTGTCTTGGGAGACGCGAAGAAGCCCCCGCGATGCCCCGGGTGGACGTGGCGGAACCGTTCCGGCACGAGCATCTCGATCCGCTGTCCCAGGAGCTCCTCGCGCTGCCAGCCGAACAGCTTGACCGCCTGGGAGTTGACCAGCACGATCTCGCCGCCCTGCTTGACGATGACCATGGCGTCGGGCGCCGACTCCAGCAGGTCCCTGAACTTCTGATCGGCCTTCTTGCGGCCGGTGATGTCGCGAATCGCGCTCATCACCATCGTCCCCTGCTCGGTCTCGATCGGGCTCAAGCTGATCTCGACCGGGAACTCCGTGCCGTCCTTGCGCAGAGCGTGCAGCTCCAGACCCACGCCCATCGACCGCGCGCGCGGTTTCGCGAAGAAGCCGCCGCGGTGCCCGATGTGGGGCGTCCGGAACCGCTCGGGCAGCAGCAGCTCGATCGGCCGTCCCACCATCTCGCCGCGGGCGTAGCCGAAGACCGCTTCCGCCTGCGAATTGACCAGGACGACCCGGCCCGTGACGTTGACCATCACGATCGCATCCGGCGTCGACTCGAGGAGGTTGCGGAACTTGGCCTCCAGCAGCTTGGCATCGCGCAGCACCCTCAGATGGGTGACGTCCTTCTTGGTGGAGAGGAAGTAGTCGAGGCGGCCGGCGGCGTCAGAGACCGCCTTGGTGGAGACGTTCACGTCCACCAGGGAGCCGTCTTTGCGCCGGCGCACCGACTCGTAGACCGCCAGCCCCTGCGCGAGCGCGTCCTCCTGGATCCGGCGCTCCTCCTCGACCTGGTCCGGCGACACGATGAGGTCGGTCAGCGGGTGCCCCATCGCCTCCTCGGCCGTGTAGCCGAAGATCGTCTCGGACGCGCGGTTCCAGTGCAGGACCTTGCCCTCCGGCGAGATGGCGATGATCGCGTCCGGCGTCTCTTCCCAGTACCGTTGGGTGTCGTCGAGGCTCATGGCAGTACAATGCGAAGCGGCAGTCCGTCTTCCAGCGTGCTATTGTATACTACGTGAACAGGCACGATAACCCGGCTGCTGCCACGGAAGCAATGCTACCTCCCGAGCTCACCCGTCCTCTCTGCATTCTGGTCGTCGAGGACAACTTCGTCAACCAGCGCCTCATCGAGGCCTTCCTCGAGGACGCGGGGCATACGCCGGTCCTCGCCGGCAGCGGCCGCGATGCCCTGGCCGCCCTCGAGCGGCAGAGCTTCGACCTCGTCCTGATGGACATCCAGATGCCCGGGATGGACGGCCTCGAGGCGACCGCCGCGATCCGCGTCCGCGAGGAGTCGACGGGCACGCGGATCCGCATCCTGGCGATGACGGCGTACGCCGGCCCGGAAGACCGCGAGCGCTGCCTCGCGGCCGGTATGGACGGCCACGTCGCGAAGCCGGTCCGTTACGAGGAGCTGATCGCGCTGATCGGGAGCGTGGCGTCGAGGGAGCAGGAGCCCCTGCCGGCTGCCGGGATCCGCGGCAGGGCCGGCCTGCGCAAGGAGCTCACCCGCCGCTTCGTGGCCGATGCGGAGCAGCTGCACGCCGAGATGCGCGAGGCCATCCGCCGGCGCAATGGGGCTGCGCTGCAACGCGCCGCGCACAGTCTGCGCGGTACGGCCGGCTTCTTCGCGGCTGACGGCGTCTTCGACCTCGCGCGGCGGCTCGAAGAGCTGGGTAAGGCGGAAGACTTCGGCGCCTACACCGACCGTGCCGCCCAGGACCTCGGCGAAGAGCTGACCCGCCTCGCGCGGCTGACGCGGCCTACCCCTCCTCCACCGGCATGATGGAACCGCAGGTCCAGGAGCGTCTCCACCTGCTCGGCGAGCTCACGACGGCTTTTGCCGAGGTCCACAACGATCAGGCTCTGCTCGACCTGATCGCCCGCCGTACCGCCGAGGTGGTCCCCGAATTCTGCACCGTACGCCTCCTTTCGGCCGACGGAAGGCGTCTGATGACAGCTTCCATCTTTGCTCCGGAGCCCGAAGCTGTCGTCTTTCTGCGAGAGATTCTGGGGGGAGCCTCTTCTCTGGTCGAGGACCATCCGCAGGCGGCCCAGGCGCTCCGGACCGGGCAGACCGTCCTCTCCCCGGATCTCCCCTTGACCCTCACACAGAACCTGATCCGGCCCGAGCTCTGGCCGCTGGTCGAGCGATTCGGTCCCAAGCAGGCCCTGGTTGTACCGATGCGCGTCCGCGGGCGCACGATCGGCGTCCTGTCGATCGGACGGTACCAGCCGGCGCTTCCCCTCTTCAGCGCGGACGATCAGGAGCTGGTGCAGGAGGTGGCCTCTCGCGCCGCCCTGGCCATCGAGAACGCGCAGCTGCACAGGCTGCTCACCACCGAGCGGGAGACCCTGGAGCGCATCATCGCCGAGAAGACCTCGGAGGCGGAAGAGGCGCGCTGGAAGCTGGAGGAGGTGACGCGCCTGCAGCGCGCCACGACCGACAACGCCAAATATGCGATCATCACGACCCGGCTCGATGGCACGATCATCACCGCCAATACCGCCGCCGAACGCTGGCTTGGATATCGCTCCGACGAGGTGGCAGACAAGGTCTCCGTCGCTTCCCTCCACGATCCCCGGGAGCTGGAGGCGCGGGCCCTGGAGCTTGCGGGCGAGCTCGCCGAGCCGGTCGCTCCCGGCTTCGAGGTCCTGGTGACACAGGCCCGCCGCGGCCAGGCCGAGGTGCGGGAATGGACCTATCTCGGCAAGGACGGCGTCCGCTTTCCGGCTCGGCTCTCCGTCTCCCCGATCCGCTCCAAGGGAGGCCGCGTCAGCGGCTTCGTCTTCACCGCCAGCGACCTGCGGGCGTACCGGCAGGCGGAAGAGGCGCTCGATGCCGAGCGCGAGCGCACGCGCTCGATCCTCAACGCCGCGGGGGAGGGGATCCTCGGCATCGACCTGCGAACCCAGAGTCTCTTTCTGAACCCCGCCGCGACAGCCATGCTCGGCTGGACCAGCGACGACCTGCAGCCGCACAATGCGCACGAGCTCCTCCATCACTCCTATCCCGACGGCCAGCCGTACCCTTTGACGGAAAGCCCGATCTATCTCACCTGCACACAGGGCACGAGCTGTCAGATGACCGGCGAGCTGTTCTGGAGCAAGGATGGACGGGCGGTTCCGGTCGACTACACCAGCACGCCGCTCTATCACCAGGGCAAGCCGGTCGGGGCGGTCGTCGTGTTCCGGGATGTGACGGAGCGCCAACGAATCGAGGCCGCGATGCGAGAGGCCCGGGGCGCTGCCGAACGGGCGAACACGGCGAAGAGCGAGTTTCTTTCCCGCATGAGCCACGAGCTGCGCACTCCGCTCAACGCCATCATCGGCTTCAGCCAGTTGCTGCAGCGGAAACCACTGTCAGATCTCCAGAGCGAATATGTCGGCTACATCGAGAAATCAGGCGACCATCTGCTCACGTTGATCAACGAGGTGCTGGACATCGCCCGGATCGAGGCCGGGAGAATGTCCCTTTCGCTGGAGCCGACCGATCTGCAAGACCTGATCGAGGAAGTGATCACGTTGATTACACCGCTGGCGGAGAAGCGGCAGATCCAGCTCATCCAGACCACCTCCTCTGCGGGTTGCGTCCATGCCGACAAGCAGCGCCTCAAACAGGTTCTCCTCAACCTCTGCTCCAACGCCGTGAAGTACAACCAGAACGAGGGACAGGTGCACGTCTGGGTGGAGCGGCTGGCCACAGGGAGATTTCAGATCGGGGTCGAAGACAGCGGATTGGGGATTGCGCCGGAGCAACAGTCCCGTCTGTTCGTGCCGTTCGAGCGCTTGGGTGCGGACCAGCCGGGCACCGAAGGGACCGGGCTCGGGCTCGTGCTTTCAAAGCACCTGATCGAGCTCATGCACGGCACCATCGGCTTCGAAAGCGTGGTGGGGCAGGGCAGCACGTTCTGGGTCGAGCTCCCGGCGGCA
The DNA here is from genome assembly GCA_035637095.1 of Thermoanaerobaculia bacterium. Lineage (GTDB taxonomy): Bacteria > Acidobacteriota > Thermoanaerobaculia > Multivoradales > UBA5704 > UBA5704. The sequence goes on along the minus strand of DASPXX010000295.1, from coordinate 22,822 downwards.
GAGCCGGAGGATGTGAAGGCTCCACAGGTTCCTGAGATTTCCATCGCCGGAGGGCGAGGCCGCGGCGCGACGGTCCTCTACATCGAGGACAACCTTTCCAACTACCGGCTCGTCGAGTCCATCTTCGAGCAACGCCCGCAGGTCCGGCTCATCCCCGCGATGCAGGGCCGCCTGGGTCTGGAGCTCGCGGGCGAGCACAGGCCGGACCTGATCCTCCTCGACCTCCATCTCCCGGACCTCGCGGGCGATGAAGTGCTCCGCCGCCTCAAGGAGAATCCCGAGACCCGAAACATTCCGGTGGTCATTCTCACGGCCGACGCTCTGCGGTGCAGCCAAGAGAGACTCGAGAAGCTGGGAGCCGCCGCCTATGTTACCAAGCCCCTCCAGATCCAGCCCTTTTTGGCGCTCGTCGACCAGATCCTCTCCTCGGAGAGCTGACCAGCCGGTGGCGGGAAAGCTCTCCCGTTGAACGGGAGAGGCTTTCCGTTGAGCGGGAGAGGCTTTCCGTTGAACGGGGGAGGCTTTCCGTTGGACAAAAAGGGTCTCCCGTTGAGCGAGAGACCCTTTTTGCTCAACGAGAGAGGCTTTTTGTCGAGCGGAAAGGGCTTTTTGTCGAGCAGGAAGGGTCTCCCGTTGAACGGGAGAGGCTTTTCGTTGGACAAAAAGGGTCTCCCGTTGAGCGAGAGACCCTTTTTGCTCAACGAGAGAGGCTTCTTGTCGAGCGGGAAAGGCTTTTTGTTGAGCGGAAAGGGTCTCCCGTTGAACAAGAAGGGTCTCTCGTTGAACGGGAAACGCTGAGAGCAGGGACGGGAGGCTCTTCGAGACGAAAAAAGGGGCATGGCCGAAGCCACGCCCCTGTAGGTGTTCGGCAAACGCCGTTCGGTTACGAGGCCGCCAGCTCGACGACCGGCGGCTCCTCGGCCGGCTCCGGCTGGATCCGCGGCCGGCCGCGGAACGGCTGCAGCCCGAACTCCGCCAGCTTCTCCGCCCGGTTGCCGTAGTGCTGCTTCACTCCCACATCGATGAAGGCCACCAGCGAGTTCCCTTCTCTCATGAGCCCGGCGATACGCTTCGAGACCTCCTGCTTCCTGGCCGTCAGGCTCGCCTGCTCGGTCGTGAGAGACCTCACCTCGTTCAGCACGTCATTGAGCCGCAACCGCTTCATCTCCAGATGCGGGAGGTCCGGCTCATTCGCGGCCACCGCCTCGTTCCGGAGCTCCATCTTCTTCCGTTCCTCGGCATATGACGATCCTGCCATTCGTCTTCCTCCTCTGTTGGTTGTAGGTTTCGGGCTGCCCGGGACTACCCGGGCTATCCGAGCTGCTCGCGCCACCCGCTTCCTCAGCAGGGCCATCGACTCCTCCTGCACACGCTCCGCCTTCAGCTCCTGGACGGTGTTCTGCTCAGTCATCCAGCTCCTCCTTGGGGTCGCCCGCCGCCTCCATGGCGGCGAGACGTCGAGGCTATGAGCCCTCACGTGGCTGCATTACAGCCTCATGAGAGCAGGATAACCCGGCCTGCGATGGCCTGTCAAGTCCCCTTTGTGGTTTCAATTTGTCCTCGTGTTGGGCATTCAGGGCTCTAGCTGTGGTAAGCTGTGGACATGAAGGGACATCGAGGATCGGAAAACCCATCGGCGGTCGAGGTCGCGAGGGACGTTCTGAAGGACACTCTCAAGCGAGGGCCGGTCTCGCTCGACGAGATCGGCCGGCGGCTGGGGCATGTGCGCGGCTACATGAGCCGCGCCTTGCGGGGGGTGAATCCTCTCACCATCGAGACGATCGTCGGCTCCCTGGAGGTCGCGGGCATCAACCCCGCCGACTACTTCGCGGCCGTCGCGGAGGCGCTCACGCCACCCGAGGACGACGACGCCGTGAGCCAGGCACAGATCGAGAAGACCGTGCTGCGCACCCTCCGGCGGCTCGGCTGGCTGGAGGCCGATGAGGGAGAAAAGCGAGGCTCAGGTCGGTCGCGACGCTAGCAGGGCTTTGTACCGCAGTGCGGCGGAGAGCTCGGGTGCCGATCGCCACGGAAAAGGAGTCGGCTCAGGGTGATTTCGCCCCCGCAATGTTGAACTGGCTGAAGTTGATGCCGTCGCACTCACGTCTCGCGGAGATCCAGGAGCCGCTGCGCCAACAAGGCGTCGACGAACTCGAGGAGCTCCTCGCGCAGGCGGTCCCTCGGCACTTCGTACTCTTCGAGCAGAGCTTCGAGAGCGGCCTCCACGCGTCCATGCTGCACGAGGAGACGCCACATCCGTGTCCCCGTTTCGTTGAGCCCGAAATAGCGCCCGCTGTCCAGCTCGAGAAGGACCCCCTCTCCTGCCAGGTCGCGGAACAGGACGCGTTCCGGAACGACCACGGTGGAGGTGAGCGTCGAAGAGGGAGGGCTCAAGGCGACGCGATTTTAGCACTCCCGCCGGGTGCCGGTCAGCGCGGGGCGGCCTTCCGCCGGTAGCCGAAGTCGACGTCGGAGCGGGAGGCTCTCACGATAAGCGACGCGTGCGAGGCTGCCAGGCCGTCGAGACCGTAGGTCTGAGACATACCCGAGGGCAGGGTCGAGGTCACGATCATGACCGTGTAGGTGCCCACCCAGAGGTTGGAAAACGAATAGTTGCCCCGGCTGTTGGTCGTCGCCGTCGCGAGGAGGTTGTTGGTGGCGTCGTAGAGCTGGACGGTGGCGCCGTTGATCCCGTGCTCGTCGGCGTCCTGCACCTGGTCGCCGTCCTGGTCGTTCCACACGCGGTCGCCGACCGAGGCGGTGCCGCGATAGCCGAAGTCGAAGGTCAGGACGTTGCCGTCGACCACCGTTTCGGTGCGCTGGACGGGCGTCGTCGCAATGGCGCCATCGAGCGGCCCGCCAGGATCGGAGCTGCCGGCGGCGACGCGCACGGTAAAGGAACCGGCCGGGACATCGAACGCGTAGTTGCCGCCGGCGTCCGTCGTCGTGGTGGCGATGACCGTGCCGGCGGTCCCGAGGAGCTCGACGGCCACGCCTGCGATCCCCGCCTCGGCCGAGCCGGCCTGGACTCCGTCGGCATCGAGGTCGCGGAACACCGTGCCGCCGGCCTGGAACGGGAACAGGGGAGAGCAGGGCTCGAAGGTCTCGCTGACGCACAGCACCGGGCCGGGCAGCCGTACGGCGTTGAGATTGCTCAGATCGACGCCGAGGACCCGCAGCTCATAGGTGCCGCCGGGGAGGCTCGCCGCCGCGTAATCCATCTGCGAGCGGTCGAAGGGATCGGTCGAGATCCGGAGCTGCTCCCATTCCTGGTTGCCCGAGGGGTTCTCGTCGGCGAAGACCTGGCTGTCCGGGGTGTGGAGCTCGCTGCGCACCGAGGGCGTCCGCAGGAAAATGGAGTAGGTCTGATCGTCGTCCGGAGGGTTTCCTGTGCTCAGAGAGATCCCGCGGGAGACCCCTTCCGCGACGGCGTCGGGCGACCTGACCCAGGAGGGGAGGGTGCCGTTCGGAGTATCTGGATCGTCCGTGTCGAGCTCGGTACCGTCACTCTTACCGCGATCGAAATCGCCGTCCCAGACGCTGACCTCCGTCTGCGGCCCCAGCAAGCTGAAGAAGAAGCGGAACGTCCCATCGTAGGTGGTGGGTGTGAGCGCCGGATAGCTCGGATAGATGATGCGTGCGTCGTCGAACGCGGTCATCGAGGCCATGTACGAGAACGGCTGGCTCTGCGGCAGGATCATCGCTATTCCAGTGGTGCGTAGCTTGAAGCTGTTGAAGGAGGCGACCTGGCTGTTCAGCAGCTCGATGTGCAGCCGGTAGAAGAAGTCGCCGCCGGGCGAGACGGCGGCGGGCGCCGTGGCGACCGTGAAATCGAGCCAGTCATTGTCCGGCAGGGCCGACGAGCTGACGGAGGGCGCGCCGGGCTCCAGATCGACGGGCTCCGAGCCGCTCCCATCGCCCAGGGGGTCCGCGTATAGCGTGTAGCTGTAGGGGATGTTGGTCGCGAAGTCCCAGTGCGACTGGAGGAGCCCGTCAACGCCCCCGGAGTCGCCGTCGAAGAGACCAACCTGGAAGGAGGTGGTGCCCGCCGGCACGGCGAGCTCAATGTCGAGGTCCTCGTCGCTCAGGGTGACGAGGCCGGCTCCCGAAGCGATCACGAGGAAAAGGCCGTCGGCGGCACTGCAACTCGGCAGGCAGTGGTACCCCGAGCCGTCCGCCGCCAGGACCTGCCGCTGTCCACCGTTCTGCTGCGCTGTCTTCGCCTGGGGGATCGCCGCCAGCCCGAAGACGACGGCGGCGACCAACACGATGATTTTCGCCCCTGTAGAAATGGTCATGACATTTCCTTCCAAGCGCTACGGCAGACCTTGGGCGCCGTCCGCTAATCCGCTCAGTTTGGGTGCTTCACAAGAGGCAACAGCCCTCGTTGCTGAAGAATTCGCGATACCACCCGGGAATCAGCGGGAGCCGCCCCGCGAGAGGGGAGGCCCCGGAGGGGCGGTCACTCCCTGCGGGTGGCGATCGGTCAGGAGAGATCGAGGTCGAGCCGGACCGCCTCGGCGACCGCGGGGAGACGGTCGAAGCCGGAGGGGTAGCGGAGCCGCTTGACCGGGACCGCGAGGACCAGGCGCGCCAGCAGATCGAAGCGGGCCGGCTGGAGACCCGCCGCTTCGACCAGTTGGGGGCTGAAGGACTGGCGGAGGAGCTCGATCAGGGCGTCGCGCGGGGAGAGCTCGATGATGTCGAGGGACTCTCCGGTCTCCTGCCGTTCGAGGAGGTAGATGCCGGCGAGGGGGAGGGGAGAATCGTGGAACGCGCCCAGGCCGCCGGAGCCGGCCGGGACCCGCCGCTTGGACAGCTCGGGATGGACGATTGGCAGGTGCTCATAGCCTGCGAGGAAGTGAAGGGCCTCGTCGGGCCACATCCGCATCTGCGGATAGCCCGGGCGGCCGAAGAAGCTCCCGTGCCTTTCCTCGATGGGCAGGAGGTCGTCGCTCAGCAGAGCGTGGCCGGCTTGCAGGAAAGCCGCCGCGAGGCCGGTCTTGCCCCCGCCGTGCGTGGTGGCGAAGACCGCGGCGCGCCCTTCCACGGCTACCGCGGAGGCGTGGAGCGTGACCAGTCCGCGCCGTTCGAGCCAGTAGGAGAGGACCGTTCCGAAAAGGTGGATCTCGATCAGGGGGCCGGCCTCGTCGATCGCCGGATGGGCGATGATCCGGTCGGGCCAGAGATGGAAGTCCGCTACGTCCGTGAGGCGGATCACCTCGCGGTCCGGCGCACGGAAGAGATGGAGGTTGGTGCCGTGGTAGAGATCGCCCGCGCCGTCCGGCAGGGGTGCTCCCCGCAGGCCGTAGCCGAACACCAGGTCCGCGGGCGGCTCTCCCGCGCCGAGGCGGCTGCCGAAGGGGACGTCGCTCGCAAGGGTGAAGCCGAAGAGCCGGTGGAATCGCAAACCGGGTTCTCATCTTAGCCGATCTTGCATAATAGGGGATCGTGCTGCGTCTCTCCTCCCTGCGCCGGGCCCTGGGACGACCGTTCGCCGACTGGACGGCCCTGGCCGAGGCCTGGTCGTGCCTGCTCGCGGCCGACCTCGCGCTGCGCCTGCTGCCGTACCGGCGGGTGGAGCGCCTGTTCGGACCCGCGCCGGCTTCCCGGCCGGCTCGCCCCGGCGCCGTCTCCCGCTCGGTCTGGGCGGCCGGCGCGGCGTCCCGCCATCACCTCTGGCCGATGCGCTGCCTGCCGCATGCGCTCTGCCTGCGCCGGCTCCTCGCGCGGCGTGGGATCGAGGGGGTCCTGCGGATCGGTGTGGCGCGGGAAGGGGACCGGTTGCTGGCCCACGCCTGGATCGAGCACGAGGGCCGGCCGTTGGGAGAGGTGGAGGAGTCGATCGCGCGGTTCGCGCCCCTGCTCGGAGCCGAGGAGACTGACCGGGCGGCCAGCCTCTTGTCGAGGCTACGGCCGGCTCACGATGATCCGTGATCCGTTGCTGTCGCTTTCCGGATCGTGGTTGGAGGTCGCGCTGTAGGTGGATCCCGCCAGCGTGGCGCTGGTCACCGTGAAGGTGACCGAGGTCTTGGTATTGGCGATGTTGCCGCTGGCGATGCTGCACCGCCCGGCCGCGTCGGTGGTGCACGAGGCGGTCCCCGACAGGCCGCCGCTCCACGAGCCGTTCACCGCGGCTCCGGAGGCGGAGGTGTGATCGGATTTGTGCACGGCGACCGTCACCGTCGTCTTCCAGTTTTTCTGGCCCGGCGAGGTCGCGGCGTCGAGATCGCCGATGTGGTGGGCGCCGGTGGCGGGCGGCGCGCCGCCCAGCGCACGATAGGCGTTGATCCGGCCGTAACCGAAGTAGGCATCGCGCCCCGCCGTTCCGAGGTCGTCGGCGGTCGTTTCGAGCAGGCTGCGCAGCTGCGCGTTGGTGCGGCTGCGGTCCTGGGCCAGCGCCAGGGCGGCGGTCCCGCTCACATGCGGAGTCGCTTGCGACGTGCCGCTGCGCGAGCTGTAGCCCGAGACGCCGCTGCTCCAGTTCGTGCTGTAGATCGCATCGCCCGGTGCCGCGACCGACATGTAGCTCGCATAGTTCGACAGGCTCCAGAGACCGTCGTTGGCATCGGTGGCCGACACCGCCATCACCGGTGCATAGGCGGCCGGATAATACGGCGCGCCCGATCCGCCGTTGCCGGCCGCCGCGACGAGGAGCGCTCCCTTGTTCCAGGCATAGTTGACGGCGTCGCGCAGGGTGGCCGAATCGGAGGTCCCCCCCAGGCTGATGTTGAGGATCTTCGCCCCCTGGTCGGCGGCATAGATGATCCCCTGCGCGATGTCGCTGTAGGCGCCGCGGTTCCCCTTGTCGAGCACCTTGACGACCAGGATGCGGACGTTCCAGGCGAGGGCGGCGATCCCCTGCGCGTTGTTGGTCGCCGCGCCGATGATCCCCGCCACGTGGGTGCCGTGGCCGTTGTCGTCGGAAGGATCGGAGTCCTTGTTGACATAGTCCCAGCCCAGGACGAGCCTGCCTTGCAGGTCGGGATGGTTGAAGTCCGCGCCGGTGTCGAGGACGGCGACCAGCACGTTCGCATCGCCCGTCGAGAGGTCCCAGGCAAGGTCGGCCTTGATCTTTTTCGGCCCGTACTGGTTGGGCGCGAAGTACGGGTCGTTGGGTGTGGAGTCTCCGGACGCGAGGTAATCGAGCTCGGCGTAGACGACGTCGGGGAGGGCGTTGTAGCAGGCCAGAGCCGCCTCTTCCCGGCCGGCCGTGACCCTCACGACATCAATCTCGAGGGGCGGGCCTCCCGCACGCCCGGTCCGCTGATCGGCGGGGGCGAGGCCGCGGATGACGTCGAGCTGCTGGCCGCGGCAGAGCCGGTGGAGGGCGAGCTTCTCGGGGAGTCCCAATCCGTCACTGAACCGGACCAGGACCTGCGCGGGCACGTGCTGCTGTGCCTGAGCCGCCGCCGGGAGCAGTGCCAGCACGACGAGGCACCCCTGCACGAGACGTTGGAGCGGAGCGATCTGTGACATGGTGCGGCTACCCTTCTTTCGAGCCTATGGCCGGTTCACGATGATCCGTGATCCGTTGCTGTCGCTTTCGGGATCGTGGTTGGCGGTCGCGCTGTAGGTGGATCCCGCCAGCGCGGCGCTGGTCACCGTGAAAGTGACCGAGGTCTTGGAGTTGGCGATGTTGCCGCTGGCGATGCTGCACCGCCCGGCCGCGTCGGTGGTGCAGGAGGCGGTCCCCGACAGGCCGCCGCTCCACGAGCCGTTCACCGCGGCCCCGGAGGCGGAGGCATGATCGGATTTGTGCACGGCGACCGTCACCGTCGTCTTCCAGTTCTTCTGGCCCGGCGAGGTCGCGGCGTCGAGATCGCCGACGTGGTGGGCGCCGGTGGCGGGCGGCGCGCCGCCCAGCGCCCGATAGGCGTTGATCCGGCCGTAGCCGAAGTAGGCATCGCGCCCCGCCGTCCCGAGGTCGTCGGCGGTCGTCTCGAGCAGGCTGCGCAGCTGCGCGTTGGTACGGCTGCGGTCCTGGGCCAGCGCCAGGGCGGCGGTCCCGCTCACATGCGGAGTCGCCTGCGACGTGCCGCTGCGCGAGCTGTAGCCCGAGACCCCGCTGCTCCAGTTCGTGCTGTAGATCGCATCGCCCGGCGCCGCGACCGACATGTAGCTCGCATAGTTCGACAGGCTCCAGCGGCCGTCGTTGGCATCGGTGGCCGCCACCGCCATCACCGGGGCATAGGCGGCCGGATAGTACGGCGCGTCCGATCCGCCGTTGCCGGCCGCCGCGACGAGGAGCGCCCCTTTGTTCCAGGCGTAGTTGACGGCGTCGCGCAGGGTGGCCGAATCGGAGGTCCCCCCCAGGCTGATGTTGAGGATCTTCGCCCCCTGGTCGGCGGCGTAGATGATCCCCTGCGCGATGTCGCTGTAGGCGCCGCGATTCCCCTTGTCGAGCACCTTGACGACCAGGATGCGGACGTTCCAGGCCAGTGCGGCGATCCCCTGGGCGTTGTTGGTCGCCGCGCCGATGACCCCCGCCACGTGGGTGCCGTGACCGTTGTCGTCCGAAGGATCGGAGTCCTTGTTGACGTAGTCCCAGCCCAGGACGAGCTTGCCCTGCAGGTCGGGATGGTTGAAGTCCGCGCCGGTGTCGAGGACGGCCACCAGCACGTTCGCATCGCCCGTCGAGAGGTCCCAGGCCTGGTCGGCCTTGATCTTCTTCGGCCCGTACTGGTTGCTCGCGAAGTACGGATCGTTGGGCGTGGAGTCGCCGGCCGCGACGTAGTCGAGCTCGGCATAGACGACGTCGGGGAGGACGTTGTAGCAGGCCAGCGCCACCGTTTCCAGGCCGGGAATGACCCCCACGACGTCGATCTCGAGGGGCGAGCTTCCCGTGAGGCCGCGGATGACGTCGAGCGGCTGGCCGCCGCAGAGCCGGTGCAGGGCGAGCTTCTGGAGCAGTCCCAATCCGTCACCGAACCGGACCAGGACCTGCCCGGGCACATATTCCTGTGCCCGAGCCGCCGCCGGAAGCAATACCAGCACGAACAGACACCCCTGGACGAGGCGCCGGAGCGAAGCGATGCGGGGCATGTGTCTCTCCTCCCGATATCGGGATATCCGGCGCGGCGGAGACATCATCCCCGTCCGCGCCGGCCTTAAAATGAATTCAGCTCCGGTGCGGCGCGCAGAGCCGCCCGTTGTTGTAGTCGTCGAGCCGCAGGTAGAGGGGCTCGCCGGTGCGCCACGGCGAATTCGAGCCACCTCCCGTGACGCCGCTGCCGACCGGCCCGTAGGTGGCCATCCACTGATCGGCGCTGTTGATGGTTCCCTCGATGCAGCTCGAGAGGTTGCCGATGGCTACGTTCAGCTTCGCCGCGACCAGGGCGCGGAACAGGGTGATGGTCTTGTCGTGGTCGTCGGACTGCCCGAGCCAGTACAGGGCCTGCTCCTTCGTGTAGGTCACCCCGCCGATGGTGATCTGGTCGACCGGCCAGGCCTCGGGATGGTTCTTCCAGTAGCCCGGCGTGCCGGTGCCCGGCGAGGCCGCCGGCCGGTAGCCGAAGTCCACCGCCAGGTTGGTTTCGTCGGCTTCCAGGGTCACGGTCGCCGCGTTGGGCGTGTTCAGGCCGTCGGCGTCGTAGGTCTGGACGTACCCGGCCGGCAGGGTGCTCGCCACCACGCTCACCGTGTAGCGGCCCTCCGGGAGCTGGGTGAAGCCGTACAGCCCGTGCACCCCGGCCATCTCGGCCGTCACGGCCGTGCGGTCGAGCTCGTTGATGCCGTCGCCATCGATATCGCCCAGGAGGCGCACGGTGATTCCGTCGATGCCGATCTCGGCGCTGTCGACCACCCCATCGCCGTCCGAGTCGCGCCAGACCTGATCGCCCAGGGCGCCGCTCGCTCCCGTTGCCTCGCCGGTGCCGTAGCCGAAGTCCACCGCCCGGTTGCTCGCCCCGCCGCCCAGGACGACCGTGGCCACGTGAGGCGTGCCGGTGCCGTCCAGGTCGAAGGTCGGCGCCAGCCCCGAGGCCAGCGTGGAGGTGTCGATGCGCACCCGATAGGTGCCGGGCAGCAGGCGGGTGAACAGGTAGCTGCCGTCGGCCGCCGTGATCGTGTTGAGGGTGGCGTCGATCGAGCCGTTGCCGTCGAAGTCGGCCTCCAAGATGACCCGCACGCCGCCCAGGCCGGAGCTCGGCCCGTCGTTCTGCAGCCCGTCCTCGTTGTTGTCGAACCAGACGAAGTCGCCGATCGAGCCGCTGCCGCGGTAGCCGAAGTCGTAGGTCAGGACGTTGTTGTCGATCACTGTCTCGGTCTTCTGGTTGCCGGTCGTCGAGATCGCTCCGGCGAGGCGACCGCCGCTCGCGAAGTTCGAGGCGGCGACGCGGACGGTGTAGGTGCCGGCGGGGACATTGAACGCGTAGTGGCCGCTCGCATCCGTCGTCGTCGTGCCGATCACCGAGCCGAGTCTCCCGACGAGCTCGACCACGACGCCGGGGATTCCGCCCTCGCCGGCCCCGGACTGGACGCCGTTCCCGTCGATGTCGGAGAAGACCGTATCGCCCACCAGGAACGGGAACAGGGGCGTGCAGGGCTCGAACGTATCGCTGACACACAGGGCCCGATCCGGCAAGCGCAGGGCGTTCAAGTTGGCGAGGTCGACGCCGGTCGCCCGCAGCTCGAAGGTCCCTCCGGGGATGCTCGCCGTCGAGTAGTCCATCAGAGCGGGATTGAACGGATCCGTTGAGATGCGGAACTGCTCCCACTCCTGGTTGCCCGAAGGGTTGTTGTTCGCGAAGGACTGGCTGTCGGGGAAGATCAGGTCGTAGCGCACCGAGGGCGGCCGCAGGAAGATGGCATCGGCGGGGGAGGCGTCGTCCGCTGGATTGCCCGTGGTGGTCGGGGGGAGGCCGACGGCGACCCCTTCAGAGACCGCGTCCGCCGTCGCCCAAGGGGGCCGGAACGGGGAATTGGGCGTGTCCGGATCGTCGGTGTCCAGCTCGGTGCCGTCGAACTTCCCGTGGTCGAAGTCGCCGTCCCAGGCGGCGATGTCGGTTCCGGGGTCGAGCACATAGAAGAAGAAGCGGAAGGTGCCGTCGTACGGGGTGGGCGTCAGCGACGGGAAGCTCGGATAGATGGTCAGGAGGTCGGCGAATGAGGCCAGCGTCGCCATATAGGAGAACGGCTGGTCCTCCAGCCGGACCATCGAGATCCCGGTGGTCCGCAGCTTGAAGCTGTTGAACGAGTTCACCGCGGTGTTCAGCAGCACGATGCGCAGGTGGTAGATGTAGTTGCCGCTCGGCGAACGCGCATCGACCGTCGTGTTGACCGTGAAATCGATCCAGGCGTTGTCCGGCATGCTCAGCGAGCTGACCGAAGGGAAGCCGGGCACCATCTCGATGGTCGTTGTCTGGCTGCCGGTTCCCAGAGGGTCCGCATACAGGGTGTAACTGTAAGGAACGGTGCCCAGGTCCCAGTGCGCCCCTCCGGAGTCACCGTCGAAGAGGCCGACCTGGAAGGAGGGGGTCCCCGCCGGCACGGCGAGCTCGATGTCGAGCAGCGGGTCGCTCAGTGTCACCAGCAGGGGCCCCGACGCGATCACCAGGAACCGGGCGTCCGTCGTGCTGCAACTCGGAAAACATTTGAACTGTGCCATCAGGGGCTGCGCCTGGAAGCACAGTCCCAAAAGCACCAACGCCAGACAGAGAGATTTCACAATCTTCCAAACCGGACAGATCATCGGTATTCCTCCAGAGATGAACCGATTCTCGGAGCAGCGCGTCAGGAGAGCGTCAGTGCCGGAAGCCCGCATCGCGAAGAGGAAAACCTCCGGGCGATGAGGGGAACGTGCCGTCCTATCGGGTTGGCGAGAGAATCTCCCAAGGCCGTCAGGAATGCGTCAGGAGGTTGTGCGTTCGAGGAGCCCCCGCGCCAGGAGGTCGGCACAGAAGGCGGACAGATCCGTGCGCAGGGTCTCGGCGTCGATCCGATACCGGCCGATCAGCACCCGGTGGGCCGCTGTGAGATCGCCGGTTTTCACCAGCGCCCACCACATGGCGCCTGCCGAGCCGGGGAGACGCAACACCTCGCCGCTGTCGATCCGGGCAACGACGGTGTCTCCGTTCCAGCGGCCGAAGAGCACCGCGGGGGAGGGACGGAGGCGGCCCCGGCCGGCGGGCTGGACCTGGACGTCCGGCTTGGCGGCGGCGGCGCCCGGCTTGAAGCAGTAGGGGGGAGGGACCAGCTTCCACGCCGCCTCCAGGTCCGCCGCGGCGAGGTTCCGGATCACGTGCTCGGGCTCGTTCCAGGGGAAGCAGAGGCGCTCGCAGTCGCCGACCCAGTAGCGTTGAGGGCCCAGGCGCGCCACCCACCGGCGGTGCGCCTCGGCAAATCCATCCGTGAAGGTCTCGGGGAGGTAGTCGCGGAGGTCCCGGGCGGCCATGCAGGCCACGACCCGGGTCTCTCTTTTTTCGATCGCGGCGCGCAGATCTGGATGGGAGAAGAGATGGGCGAAAATGACCTGCGGCTCGGGGCGGCTCGCGAGGAAGGCGCCGAACCGGGCCCCGCTCTGCGCGCAGTCGTCGATGACCACGAGGGGACTGTTGGAGACAGCCTGAGCAGCGACCTGCGCTCGCGGCACGTCGAGCATGGAAGCCAGCATCCCCAGGACGATCAGCCCGCCGCGAGGGATTGCCGCGTAGGAGAGGCTTCGCACCTCCTGCACACCGAGCCGGCTGCGGAGTCGATCGGCCAGCTCTGCGACAGCTTCTTCTGCCTGTCGATAGCCGACATAGCGCAGTCGGCCCAGCGTGCTTTCGCAGGTCCGCGCCTGGATCGCCAACGCGCATGGGTCGACGTCTCCGTCGCACAGGATGCCGAGCACAGGCTCGGGCTCGACCCGTGCCAGGAAGACGATCCTGGCCTGGTCGGGCCAGTCCTGGCTGGCTCCGATGGCCGTCGCCAGCGCGACCAGCGCGGCGCGGTCGCTCCGCAGGCCGAGGCTCTGCCGGTAATGCCGCAGCGCATTGGAGTCGAAGCGAAGAACACAGCAAACCAGGGGACCGCCGCCTTTCGGGACGAGGCGCCCGCTGCCGCTAGATCGCCCTGCTTCCGCCAGACGCCCCGTCGAATTGAAATCCCCCGGGCCCTTGCGTGAGATCAAGCAAAGTTCCCCAGGCGATGAGCTGTGGAGGTGCATAGGGCCGGCGGCCGCGCGCCGGAGTGGCGGGTTTCGGGCGGTCCGAAGAAGAGATATGTGGCGCCTTCTTGGCTGAATGTTTCACGGCTGAGCGTTTCATAGTTATCTCTTTACCGCCTCGACGGGCACGCGGGGTGGTGCATCGGTCGGCAAGGTGGCTCGCAGCTCCTGGCCACGAAGCCACGTTTCGGTGCAGAGGAAACCGATCAGGGCGTCCCGCGGGCCGGGCGCGTCGGCATCCCGCCAGTAGTCCTCCCAGAGGCGCAGGGGTGCAGCCTCCGCGAGCAGGCCGGCCGCGACGACGCGCGATCCTTGGAGGAGCTCGCGGACCTTCCAGCGCATCTCGTGGCGCAGGCCCCGGTGCACGAGCTCCCCGAAATGGGCCGGGCGGGTCCTCCGGCGGACCTCTTCCGGCAGGAGGCCGGACTGCCGCAGGACGAGCTTGGTCCAACCGCCGCCAAACAGCAGCCGCGCTGGAAGGTGGCACAGGACCTCGATCAGCCGCCGGTCCAGGAACGGGTGCCGTGTCTCGACGCCGACCCCGGCCGCCGCAACGTCGAAGCTCGACATGACAGCCGCAAAGGAGCCCGAGGTCAGCATTCTGTAGCTGGCTCGCGCCGACCAGCTCCGCAGGTGCGTTGCAGGACGGCGGTCCGCGGTGGCCGCCGCCTCACGCCCCAGGAGCCGGCGCGCCAGCCGGCGCAGCGGCGGAGGGACGGCGGGCCGCACCCAGGCGTCGAAGAGCAGGCCGGCCGCCGAGCAGCGGCTCCAGCGCAGGAAGTGCGGGATCTCCGCCGCGAGCCGGGACCATGCGACGTCCCGCAGGAGGAGGGGCGTATGGTAATGCTGTCCTCCCAGGACCTCATCGCCGCCCAAGCCGGTCAACACGGCTTTGCAGCCGTCGGCCCGCGCCGCGCGCAGAGGCCGCATCAGCAAGGCGCGGTTGACGTTGACCTCCGGCTCGGCGAGCGGATACCCGCTATCGTGCCCGAAGTCGCGCAGTCCCCAGCTGTCATCGCTGGGAACGAACGTCGTGTGTGCCCGGGTGCACCGCCGGGCCACCGCCTCGGCATACTCGCGTTCCTCGGCGGCGGGCGTCTCCTCGAAGACACAGGAGTAGAAACGGAGGCCGTTGTGCCAGGGGAGCGCGCCCGTCTCGGCCAGGAGCTGCGCCGCACAGCACACAGTCGACGAGTCGAGCCCGCCGCTGACCAGGAAGCCGGCCGGACCGGTGCTGCGCAACTGTGCCTTGACCGCCGTCAGGAAGACCTCGCGGAACCGCTCGACCTCCTCCTCGTCGCGGCGCAGGGGCGGCGGCAGAGCTTCGCCGAACGTCCAGTAGCGCGACACGACCGCCTGCCCCGCTTCGACGGTCATGCGGTGCGCCGGAGGCAGCCGCAGGACGCCCCGGTAGGGGGTCTCCGCGATCCACCGCTCGAACCGTAAGGCGAGCAGGTCGCGCAGGAAGGGCTCGTGCACCTCGGCGGGGGTGTCCAGGGTGCCCAGCACCGCCTCGAGCGTCGAGGCGGCGATCAGCCGGTGGTGATCGAGCGCGTAGTAGAGGGGGCGGACGCCGAGCGGGTCGCGGGCCAGGAAGAGGCGCCGCCGGGGCGCGTCCCAGAGCGCGAAGGCGAAGTCGCCGACGAGGTGGCGTGGGCAGTCCTCGGCCCAGCGGTCGTAGGCTGCGAGGACGATCTCCGCGTCCGTCGCCGTGCGCTCGTCGACCGCGCCGCCGAGCTCGGCGCAGAGCTCGCCGCGGTTGTCGAGGCGCAGGTCGGCGCTGATCCACAGACGATCTCCCCGCTGGACAGGCTGGCGCTCGCCAGCCTCCTCGGGCGTGGTCCAGAAATGGGAGTGGACGAGGCCGACCGGACCGTTGCGCCAGGCGTTGCGGCCATCCGGACCCCGATGGGCGACCCCCTCGTCCAGCGCCGCCAGGTGATCCATCTGGACCGGGCCTCCCTCCCGGTTGAAGATCGCCGCGAATCCGCTCAAGCCTTGTTCCTCGGGTCCTGCCTCACTTCTCGGAATCCTTCAAATGGCTCACGACGAGATCGCCGAGCTTGCCAGGATCGCTCAAGAAGTGCTCTTCTCCCGTCTGCAGGTTCTTGATGCTTCCACGGAGAGCCTGTTCTCCCGGGCCGGCGGCCGGCTCTGCCCAGAACCGGACCAGGAACGAGCCCGATTGATGATTCCGGGATCTCTTCGTGCTCTCGGTACCCATCCGCATCCCCTTTCGAGTAAGTTCCTCTGGATTTCATAGAATAGGAGCCCATCTGGAACCGTAGAGTGCGCCTCAACCGTCAGGGAAGCGTCAGGAAGGAGCTCCGCTTGAATTCTGCAATGCCGAGGAAGCGCTGGTGAGCGAGCTCCGCGTGAGGCTCTTCGGAGGCTTCGAGGTCTGGCATGGCGACCAGCCGGTGGCGGGCTTCGAGTCGCAGAAGGTGAAGGCGCTGTTGGCTTATCTCCTCGCCCATCGCGACCGCGCTTTCAGCCGCGATCACCTGGCCGGCCTGCTCTGGCCGGAACACGACCCCGAAGCGGCCCGGCACACGTTGCGGCAGGCGATCTACAACCTCAAATCGGCGTTGGCGGGAGCCGCCAAGGAGCCACCCATCCTCACCGATCGCGGCGGGCTCAGGCTCAATCCCGACGCCGGCATCTGGCTCGACGTGGAAGCCTTCGAAGAGGCCGTCCGTCTGGGCAGGCGCGGGGACGCGGTCGACCTCCACCACCTGACGAACGCGGTCCAGCTCTACCGCGGCGAGCTTCTGTCCGGCTTCTTTTTGCGCGACTGTGAAAGCTTCGAGGAGTGGCTGGTCACCGAGCAGGAGCGCCTCCGCGAAACGGCGCTGGACGCTTTGCGTGCGCTGGTGGAGCACTACCGGCGGCGCGGCGAGCACCGCTTCGGTCTGTACTACGCCCGCCGGCTCGTCGCCCTGGAGCCCCTGTCGGAAGAGGCGCGGCGCGAGCTGATGCGCCTCGCCCTGCTCGCCGGCCGGCGCAGCTTCGCCCTGGTCGAGTACGAAAAGCTACGCGTCCTGTTGCGCGACGAGCTCGGCGTCGAGCCGCTGGAGGAGACGCAGGCGCTCTACGATTCGATCCTGCGCGAGAAGCCCGATCCCGGGGAGCCGGCGCCGGAGGTGGAGGTGCTCGGACCGCTGGTGCCGCTCGTCGGCCGCGAAGCCGCTCTCGCCGCCCTGCGTGAGAGCTGGCGGCGCACCCTCGAAGGGCGCGCCGGGCTGAGCCTGGTCGAGGGCAAGGACGGAGCCGGCAAGACCCGGCTGGTCAAGTCGTTCCTCGGCACGCTCACGGCGGAACGGCCCCGGGTGCTCAAAGGAGGGAGCCATGAGCTGGCGCCGCCGCGGGCCTATGGACCGATCCGCGAGATCCTCGCCTGTGCGGTTGCCGAGGAGGCCCAACTCGCGACCGTGCCGCTCACGGGGGTCCCGGTCGAGGTGCTGGCCGACCTGGCGCGGCTCGCCCCGCAGATCCGGGAGCTGCGGGCGGACCTTCCCCCTCCCGGGCCGCTGGCCGGCGATGCCGGCCGCGAGCCGCTGTTCGCAGCGGTCTCCTGCTGTCTCGCGGAGCTCTGCCGGGGCGACCGTCCCGACCCTCTCGTCCTCTTCTTGGACGATCTCCACCTGGCGGACCGCTCGTCGCTCGATCTGCTGGAGTACCTGCTGGTGCAGCTGGACGGTCTGCCGATCTGGATCGTGGCGACCGGGCGTCCCGGCCTGCCGCTGCCGGACGGCGAGGCGGTCTGCCGGGTCGCGCTCGGGTCCCTGCCTGACACCGCCGTCAACGAGATCGCCACCGCCCTGGTCGGCGAGGGGGAGGCTCCCGGGCTCGTCGCCCTGCTGGAGGAGGGGAGCGGCGGCCTCCCCCTGACGGTCGCGGAACGGATCAACGCTCTCTGGGATGAAGGCGCTCTGGCGCCGCGCGACGGGGAGGCGGGCTGGCTCCTGCGGCGGGGCTCGACGCTGCCTCAGGACCACGGCCTCGACACCCTCTGCGCCGCTCGTCTCGCGCGCCTGCCGAGCTCGGCGCGGCGGCTCGCCTACCTGGCCGCGGTGGCGGGACCCACGTTCGACACGGACCTGCTCGTGCGCGCCGGCGACGAGCACCCGGCGGTGGTCGACATCGGCCTGGAGATCCTGCTCAAGCGCTGGCTGGTGCGCCGGCACGTCACCTGGTGGGAGAGCGGCGGCCGCCAGCGGGACACGGTCCTGTGGACCCGGGGCGCCCGCCGGGGCGCGTTCGAGTTCGTCCATCCGCGGGTGCGGATGGCTTTCTACCGGCACCTCGATCCGGTGCGCCGGCAGATCCTGCACGGCCAGGTCCTCGCCGTCCTGGAAGAGCAGGGGAGCGAGCCGTCCCGGCATCTCCAGGAGCTCCTGGCCTGGCACGCGGCCGCGGCGGGCCAGTGGGAGAAGGCCCTCGCCTGGTCGCTCGAAGCGGCGGAGCAGGCCCGCGCCCTGCTGGCTCCCGACGTCGCCTTCCGCTGGCTCCGCCAGGCCGAGGACGCCCTCTCCCGCCTCGGCGACAAAGCTGGCCCGGAAGCCCGCGCCCGGCTGCGCGCGCTGGCCGGGTAGGGGCTTGACATTCCCCTGCCGCTCTTCCTACACTGCTCTCTGTTAGCAGTCACCGCGACCGAGTGCTAACAGCGAGCGGTGGCGGCCCGAGACCGGATCCGAAGAAGATTCAAGGCAGAAATCAGGCTCAATCGAGCCGATTCCGTTTTCCTTAAACGTCTGAAGGAGGTAGAGAGCCGTGAGCAACGTCGACATTCGTCCGCTGCACGATCGGGTGCTGGTGAAGCGTATCGAGACCCAGGAACAGGTCCGGGGTGGGATCATCATTCCGGACACCGCCAAGGAGAAGCCGCAGGAGGCCGAGGTCATCGCCGTCGGTCCCGGCAAGCTCCTCGAGGACGGCAAGCGCTCCCCGATGGACGTCAAGACCGGCGACCGCGTCCTGATGGGCAAGTACTCCGGGAGCGAGATCAAGCTCAACGACCAGGATTACGTGATCCTGCGCGAGGAGGAGATCCTCGCCGTGGTCGGCAACGGTAGCGTCTAGAACTGAATTTCGCGAACCCCAATTCTGGAGGAATTGAGCATATGGCCAAGCAGATCATCTACTCCGGGGACGCGCGCGCCGCGATCCTGCGGGGTGTCAACAAGCTCGCCGACGCGGTCAAGGTGACCCTCGGCCCCAAGGGGCGCAACGTCGTCATCGAGAAGAAGTTCGGCTCGCCGACGATCACCAAGGACGGCGTGACCGTGGCCAAGGAGATCGAGCTCGCCGATCCGGTCGAGAACATGGGCGCGCAGATGGTGCGCGAGGTCGCCTCGAAGACCTCCGACGTGGCCGGTGACGGCACCACCACGGCGACCGTGCTCGCCCAGGCGATCTACCGCGAGGGCTCCAAGAACGTCACCGCCGGCGCCAACCCGATGGAGATCAAGCGGGGCATCGAGCTCGCCGTCAAGGCCGCGGTCGATTCGATCGACAAGCTGTCCCGCCCGGTCGAGGGCAAGGACATCGCCCACGTCGGCACCATCTCCGCCAACAACGACGAGGAGATCGGCGGCATCATCGCCGAGGCGATGGGGAAGGTCGGCAAGGACGGCGTGATCACGGTCGAGGAGGCGCGCGGCCTCGACACCACCCTGGAGGTCGTCGAGGGCATGCAGTTCGACCGCGGCTACCTGTCGCCCTACTTCGTGACCGATGCGGAGCGCATGGAGACGGTGCTCGAGAACTGCAAGATCCTCTTGAACGAGAAGAAGATCAGCTCGATGAAGGACCTCCTCCCGGTGCTCGAGCAGATCGCCAAGCAGGGCCGGCCGCTCCTCATCATCGCCGAAGACATCGAAGGCGAGGCGCTGGCCACCCTGGTGGTCAACAAGCTGCGCGGCACGCTCCACGTCGCCGCCTGCAAGGCCCCGGGCTTCGGCGACCGCCGCAAGGCCATGCTGGAGGACATCGCGGTTTTGACCGGCGGCAAGGTGATCACCGAGGACCTCGGCATCAAGCTGGAGAACGTCCGCCTGGAGGACCTGGGCGACGCCAAGAAGGTCGTCCTCACCAAGGACGAGACGACGATCGTCACCGACTCGGACGACGCGAAGCGGCACGAGACGATCGCCGGCCGGGTGAAGCAGATCCGCAACCAGATCGAGGAGACCACCTCGGACTACGACCGCGAGAAGCTGCAGGAGCGGCTGGCCAAGCTGGTCGGCGGCGTCGCGGTGATCAAGGTCGGCGCGGCGACCGAGACCGAGATGAAGGAGAAGAAGGCGCGCGTCGAGGATGCGATGCACGCGACCAAGGCGGCCGTCGAAGAGGGGATCGTCCCCGGCGGCGGCGTGGCTCTCCTGCGGGCCATCAAGGCGGTCGACGCCGTGATCGCCGAGGGGGACGTGCGGGTGGGCGTGAACATCGTCCGCCGCGCGCTCGAGGAGCCGGCCCGCCAAATCGCCATCAACGCCGGCGAGGAGGGCTCGGTGATCGTCAAGCAGCTCCTCGGGAGCAACGGCACCAGCGGCTACAACGCGGCCAACGGCAAGTTCGAGGACCTGGTCGAGGCCGGCGTCATCGATCCGGCCAAGGTGACCAAGACCGCGCTCCTCAACGCGGCCTCGATCGCCGGCCTCATGCTCACCACCGAGGCCCTGGTCGCCGAGATCAAGGAAGACGATAAGAAGGGCGGCGGCGGCCCGGGCGGCATGCCGGGCGGCGGCATGGGCGGGATGTATTGATCCGGTAATCCCTCACCCCCGGCCCCTCTCCCACGAGTGGGAGAGGGGTGTGGGTTAGGGGATCAGATGTTGCCGGGGGTTTTCTGGGTATCCTGCACCCCTCTCCCGCTTGCGGGAGAGGGGCTGGGGGTGAGGGCTCACCCCTCCGCCTCGCTCGCCTCTTCCTCCCGCACGGTCTCCGAGTCCCCCATCAAGATCCGGCGCAGCGCGTCGGCATGCCGCTCGGCCTCTTGGGCCCGCCGGGTATAGCGCGTCTCCACCGGCAGGTCGCGCGAGCGGCCTTGCCGCATCCGCCGCTCCATGCGGTGCGCCAGAGCGGCGTTCTCCTCCAAGGCGCGCACAGCGGCCCAGAGGCTCGCCTCGAGCGTCTCGGACTGCTTGGCGAGGAGGCTTGCGGGCGAGTAGGCGTGGCCGGTCCGGCAGCGGAAGTGGATGAGCCCCGACTCCTCCCGCTCGAACAGGGACCCGCCGCAGTCGGGGCAGGTCAGGCCGGAGGGGACTCCCCTTCCCTCCCGATCCTCCCCCAGTTCCAACTCCTGCTTGATGGGCATGGCGTCCTCCTCTCCGGGAGGCAACTGCGGGTCGTCCACCGGCTGATGGACGAGATCCGCGAGGAGCGAAGCGATTCCCGCCAGGGGCAGGACGTGATCGACGTCCACCGACGCGATCGCGCTGCGCGGCATGCCGGGATAGTCGGCCTCCTCGGGATCCTGGACCACCGCCACTCCGCGATGTTTCTTGACGACCGCGAGCCCGGCGGTGCCGTCGTCCAGGTTGCCGGTGAGCACCACCGCCACGACGCGCGGACCATAGACCTCCGCCCCGGTGCGGAAGAGCACGTCCACAGAGGGTCGATGGCCGTTCTCGGTCGGTCCCCGCGAGATCCGCACCCGCTCCGGCTCGATGACCAGATGGTGGTCGGGCGGGGCCACGTAGATCTTCCCGGGCACGATGGGCTCGCCGTCCCTGGGATGGACCGCCGGCAAGGGCCCCACCCGGGAGAGGATCGCGGGCATGGAGCTGGAGCTGAAGGGCGCCAGGTGAATCACCACGAACACGGCCGCGGGAAGATCGCGCGGCAGGTGGCGCGCCAGCTCGGCGAGAGTCTGGACTCCGCCCGCGGAGGCGCCGATCAGGATGATGTCACGCCCGGCCACAAGCCGATCCTACACCTGTTCCACCTGGCGCTCTGGAGTCTGTTCCTGGGTCGATTCCAGGACTTCGCGGACGGTGGTGAGGAAGGTCCCTGGGGAGAACGGCTTCTGGAGGAAACGATGGCGCGGCACCAGCGCGCCGTGCTTTGCGACGGCATCCTCGGGATAGCCGGAGATGTAGAGCACGCGCGTCTCCGGCCGCAGGGTATGGAGCGTCTCGACCAGCCGGCTGCCGTTCATGTGCGGCATCATCACGTCGGTGATCATCAGGTGGATCGGCCCCGGATGCCGGCGAGCGATCTGCAGGGCCTCGGCGCCGTCGCGGGCGGGGAGGACGCTGTAGCCGTTGGCTTCCAGGACCTCGGTGGCGGGCTCGCGGATGTTGTCCTCGTCCTCGACCAGGAGGACGACCTCGGAGCCGGCGGGCGCGCGGCTCTCCACCGGCGGGAGCTCGGGCTCGTCACGCGCGGCGTCCGCCTGGGGCAGATAGATCGTGAAGGTCGTCCCCGCGCCCGGTGCGCTCTCGGCCTGGATCTCGCCCCCGCTCTGGCGGACGATGCCGTAGACCGTGGAGAGGCCGAGGCCGGTCCCCTGGCCTCTCTCCTTGGTGGTGAAGAACGGCTCGAAGAGGCGGGCGAGGACCTCGGGGCTCATGCCCACGCCGGTATCGGTGACCGTCAGCGTCACGTAGGAGCCGGGAGGAAGCCGCAGCTGGTTTTCCTCGGAGAGCTCCATGCTCGCCGTCCGGATCGTCAACCGGCCGTCCTCGGGCATGGCGTCGCGGGCGTTCGCGATCAGGTTCAAAAGGACCTGCTCGAGCTGGCCGAAGTCGGCGTAGACGAGCCCCGTTGCCGGGTCGATGTCGAGGCCGAGCACGATGTCTTCGCCGAGGAGACGGCGCAGGATGGGCTCCATGCTCTCGATCAGATCGCCCAGCGAGAGCCGCGCCGGGTTGAGCGCCTGCTTGCGGCTGAAAGCGAGGAGCTGGCGGGCGAGCGCGGCGGCGCGCTCCCCGGCATGCTGGATCTCCTCCGCGTGCCGTTGGATGTCGCGCTTCGCGCAGCGGTCGTCGAGGAGCAGCTCGGAGTGGAAGGCGATCGCCGCCAGCAGGTTGTTGAACGAGTGGGCGACGCTGCCGGCCAGACGGCCGATCGCCTCCAGCCGCTGCGAATGCCGCAGGCGTTCCTGGCTCTCCCGCAGAGCGTCTTCGGCGGCGCGGCGCTCGGAGATGTCCTGCAGGACCCAGCGCAGACCGGCCGGCTTCCCGGCCTTCTCGTCCACGTCGCGCGCGACCGTCGCCAGGACCTTGCGGGCCGGGGAGCCGTGCGGCTGGAGGGTGAGCTCACGCTCGCGGGGCGCCGGCTGGTCTTTCATCTCAGCCAGCAGGGCACGGAAGCCTCCGCGTTCCGCCGGGGGGAGGAAAACCGCGAACGGCTTGCCGAGCAGCGCCTCCTCGGCGCTGTGCAGCAGAGCGGTGGCCGCCCGATTGGCCTGCCGGATCACGCCGGTCAGGCCGGTCACGAGATAGCCGACCGGAGCTCCAGCGAAGAGGTCCTGGAAGCGGTGGCGCTCGATCTCCAGCGCCTCCCGTGCGGTGATCAGCTCCTCATTCTGCTGGGAGAGCTCCTCCTCGGCGACCTCCACCTCCTGCAGGGCCTCCTGGAGCGCCGCCAAGGCCTCGGTGAGCTGCCTCCGGCGGATCGGAGCCGTGCCGGCGAGCTGGTTCCGGACCTCGGTGAGCTGTCCCTGGA
>DASPXX010000294.1:0-3080 GCA_035637095.1 Thermoanaerobaculia bacterium | reverse complement strand
AACACGGGAGTGAGAGACAGGAGCGGAATGGCGACGCTCAGAGCCGAGCTGCGCAGGGCTACGAAGAATGCGAGGTTGGCCCCGACATTGAGCGCCACCGAGCTGAGGGCCGGCGCCCAATAGGAGGAGCGGACCTCGGGCATGCCGTCGATCAGCATCCAGACGAGAAAGAGCGGCACCGCTCCGACGGTCAGGAGCACGACCAGCGGCATGGGCCGGATCTTCCCCGCCAGGAGCTTGCGCGAGAGATCGCACCCTCCCCAGGCGAGACTGCAGGCGATGACGAGGAGGAGGGCGCCGAAGGTGAGGTTCATGGGAGCGGGCATCATATCCTGCCGAACGACATGGCTTCCGGCCGCCTCCTGCGTATATCATCCGCCCTACATAAGAGCGACGATGATGATGTTCCTCCACGGCCGCCGCCGTTCCTCCCGTGCCGATCGCCCCCGTCTCGTCCTGGCAGCGCTGCTCCTCGGCCTCTGCAACCTCCACGCTGCGCTGGCCCAGGAAGCGCCGCCGCCCGAGGCCACCCCGGCTCCCCCGGCTTCGGTCGAGGTCGCGGCTCCCGCGAGCACCGAGCCCGCCAAGCCGGAGACCGCGGGCGAGCCCGACTACTCCGCCTTCGAAGGGGATGTGATCCGCGAGATCCGCATCGTCAACAAGAGCCTCTTCGATCCCAACAAGCCGGGAGAGGACAAGCTCGTCTTCCGGATCGCCAACCGGCTGCATCGCACGACCCGGCCAGACGTCATCACCCAGCAGATCCTGCTGCGGCCGGGAGAGAAGTTCTCGGTGGAGGCTCTGAAGGAGTCGGAGCGCATCCTGCGGACGAATCCTTATCTCTACGAAGCCGAGATCCGGCCCATCCCTGCCGGGGACGGCCAGGTCGACGTCGAGGTGGAGACACGCGACGTCTGGACGCTGCGCGGCGGCGTCTCGTTCAGCCGCTTCGGTGGAGAGAACCTGTTCGGGTACAACCTCGAGGACTCCAACTTTCTCGGCACCGGCAAGGAGGTCACGCTGCTGCGGGTGGCGGGCCTCGACCGGACCTCGGACGTCGTGCGCTACCGCGATCCGAACCTGGCGGGAAGCCGCACGCGGCTGGAGCTTTCCTACGCCGACAACACCGATGGAGGGCGCAAGCGGCTGGAGCTGGAGAGCCCCTTCTACTCCCTCGAAACGAGGCATGCGGCGGGTTTCCGGGTCATGGCCGACAAGCGGGTGGAGCCTCTCTACGACGAGGGCTTCAAGTTCCAGGAGTACACCCGCGACCAGAAGTTCGCCGAAGTCTATCTCGGCTTTTCGGGAGGGCTCTCCGAGAGGGGCGCGCACCGCTGGCGGATCGGCTACACCTACGACGACCAGGAGTTCGGCCCGTTCGGCGGGCTCGACTCCGACTCGCTGATCCCGCTGAGCCGGAAGCTGTCGTATGTCTGGCTCGGCTATGAGTTCGTCGAGGACGGCTTCGTCACCGAGCACGCCCTCGACCGCCTGCAGGCGACCGAGGATCTGAACCTCGGCACTCAATTTCACTGGCGTCTCGGCTGGTCGTCCCAGAACCTCGGCGCGGACGAGCAGCGGGTGGTCTTCGACACCGCCTGGACCTCCGGCTGGCGCCCATCGCCCCGCCAGCTCCTCCTGGCATCGGCGCGGGGCGCCACGCGCTGGCATCACGGCACCGAGAACATGGAGGTCGGCGGCACCCTTCGCTATTACGCGCGGAACTTCCGCCAGAACGTCTTCTACGTCAGCTTCGACGGGACCCTGGTGGACGACGCGGACCTGGAAAACCAGCTCCTGATCGGCGGCGACACGGGTCTGCGCGGATATCCGATCCGGCTGCAGTCGGGCGACCGGCGCTGGCTGGGCACAGTCGAGCAGCGGTTTTTCAGCGGCCGGGAATTCTTCCACCTGCTGCAGTTCGGCGCCGCGGTATTTTTCGACATCGGCCGCGCCTGGTACAACGACCCGCCGCGCGGCTTGAAGGTCGAGCGAGACACCCTGCGCGACGCCGGCCTCGGCCTCCGCATCGGCTCCAGCCGCTCCTCGAAGGCCTCGATGATCCACCTCGATCTCGCCTTCCCGCTGAACGGTCCGGACAACATCAAGAGCATGCAGTTTGTGGTGTCGTCCAGCGGGACGTTCTGATCCTTCCTTCCCTGATCCCATACGCGCCAACTTTGCCCCATTCCCGCATCTCGAAGTCTGAGATCTCAGCGCATGGAATCCTCACCCTCTAGGCCCCCTCTCCCGGGCGGGCGTGAGTGCGGGTGGGAGAGGGGGACGGGGGGTGAGGGGGGGCGGGCGGAGGCCCCCGCTACGATGACGTTGACGGGACCCTGGGTATATCTCTCACGCCCCTACCCCACCCCCTGAAAGAACCCCTCCGCCGCCCAGAGGCGGAACCAGGCCGAGAGCTCGGCGGCGAGGGCGTCGTCGTCGAGATCGCTCGCGGCGGCGGCAGCGGCGATCGCCTCTCCCACGGTGGCGCCGGCCTGGACCTCCTGGAGCAGGGCGTGCTGGGGAAGGCTCAGCGGGTAGCGGCGCACGACGAAGTCGCGGCGGAGGACGGCAACCTGCTCGGCGGCAGGCTCGGGAAGTGGGATCTCCTCCCCTTCGGCGGCGTGACGGGCCGCGGTGTAGTAGGCGTTGACCGGATAGCGGAAGGTGAGAAGGCGCAGGCAGACGACCGGCACCAGATGCAGCCCGGCGAAGCTCTCCGCGGCGAGGGACTGGAGTGTCTCCGGGGCGAGCAGCGGCTGGCCCTCGACTCCGGGGCCGTCGAAGACCTTGGCGATCGTCCATTCGAGCGTCGCGAGGTCGATGAGGAAGTCGGGCCAGTCCACCGCTCCGGCGGTCTCGCGCTCCGGCCGGGTCTCCTCCAGGAAACGGGGAAAATTCTCGCCCAGGCGGTCGAGGGTGTAGCTGCGCGACGGGTAGCGCTGCAGGTACTCGAAGGCGAAGCTGTCGAAGACCTCGTCGCCCAGGGCCTGCTTGAGGATGGGAAAGCAGGCCCCGAGGCATTCGAGCAGGCGGGCGTAGAACGCGTTGGCGTAGATCGACAGGCGCTCGGCCGCGGT